>SEGN01000020.1 GCA_004211245.1 Variovorax sp. | reverse complement strand
ACACCATCACCACGATGAGCAGCACGATCAGCCAGTGCCAGATTGAAAAAGAACCCATGGAATGACTCCTGAAGAATGTGTCGAATTTTAAACGGGCCGGGGCGCTAGCCCTTGAGCCAGGGCCGCGGCCCGCCCATGACGTGAACATGGAGATGGTGCACTTCCTGCCCGCCCTCGGCGCCGGTATTGACCACCACGCGGAAGCCGCCTTCCGGATACGGGTTGCAGCCGGCCTCTTCTGCCAGCCTGGGCGCCAGCGTCATGATCTTGCCCATCAGCCCCGCATCGGCCGGGGTGAGCTGCGCCATCGACGGAATATGGCGCTTGGGCACCAGCATGAAATGCACCGGCGCCCAGGGCGCGATGTCGTGGAAGCCGAACACGTCCTCGTCTTCGTAGACCTTGCGCGACGGGATCTTGCCTTCGATGATCTTGCAGAAAACGCAGTTCAGATCAGAAGACACCGTCAGCCTCCATCGAGCGACCGGCGTTCATGCGCACCATGCCCTTGACGATGCGGTAGAGGAACCACAGCGAGATCAGCGCCCAGGCGATCCAGCCAGGCACCAGCAACAGCAGCCAGAGCGGCGAAGTCACGAGATACAACACGCCCGCCCACAGCACCGAACGGATGCGCCAGCTGAAGTGCGAGGCCTGCCAGGTTCCAGCTGCGTCGTCGCGCTTGACCAGATCGATGACCAGCGCGATCAGCAGCAACGCGATCGACGCCTGCGCACCCGGCAGCACGGCGCCGATGGCGACGATCAGGTGCAGGAAATAGCTGACCCAGCCGATCGTCTTGAGCGAATCGTTCGGCGTGACGTCGATGATCTCGTTGGCCATGTGGGTCCTTTCAGTCGTTGGAAGCTTCGCGATCCTGCGCCTTGCGCAGGGCCTTTTCCTCGATGCCGCTGGTGCCTTCGCGGCGCTCCAGCTCGGCGATCACCTCGCGCGGCGACAAGCCGTAATGGGCCAGTGCCACCATGCTGTGGAACCACAGATCGGCCACTTCGTTCACTATTTTTGCGCGGTCGCCGCCGTGGTCGGCGTCCTTGGCGGCCATCACCACCTCGGTAGCCTCCTCGCCGATCTTCTTGAGGAACGCGTCCGGCCCTTTGTGCAAGAGGCGCGCCACATAGCTTTTCTCGGGGTCGCCGCCGCGGGCGGGCAACCGGGTTTCGATGATCGCGGCGAGGCGATCGAGGGCATCGGTGGTCATCGTCGTCATGAGGTGTAGATCGAGGCCGGATCTTTCAAGACCGGTTCGACCGTCTTCCACCGCCCGTTCTCGTACCTGCTGAAAAAACAGCTGTGGCGACCGGTATGGCAGGCAATGCCAGGCTCGTGGCCGAGCTGGGTCACTTTCAGCAGCACCACGTCGTTGTCGCAATCGAGCCGTATCTCGTGCACCGTCTGCACGTGGCCGGACTCCTCGCCCTTGAACCACAGCTTGGCGCGCGAGCGGCTGTAGTACACGGCGCGGCCCAGCTCGGCGGTCTTTTCGAGGGCCTCGCGGTTCATCCAGGCGAACATCAACACGTCGTTGCTGCCCTGCTCCTGCGCGATGACAGGCACCAGGCCGTTCGCGTCCCATTTCACTTCGTCGAGCCAGTTCATGCGGGCATTGTCCGCTACAGCCGAACCGGGATGCCGCGCGCGGCCATGCATGCCTTGGCCTCGCCGACCGTGTATTCGCCGTAGTGAAAGATGCTCGCGGCGAGCACGGCGTCGGCGCCGCCCTGTTGCACGCCATCGGCCAGGTGGTCGAGATTGCCGACGCCGCCGGAGGCGATCACCGGCACCGCTACCGCATCGCTCACCGCGCGGGTCAGTGCCAGGTCGAAGCCGCTCTTGGTGCCGTCGCGGTCCATGCTGGTCAGCAGGATCTCGCCAGCGCCACGGCGCGCCATCTCGGCGGCCCATTGAACCGCGTCGAGGCCGGTGTTCTTGCGGCCGCCGTGGCTGTAGACGTCCCAGCCCGGGCCGGCAGCGTTGCCGTTCGCGCCCATGCGCGCCTCGTCCTCGGCGGTGCGGCGCTTCGCGTCGATGGCCACCACGATGCACTGCGCACCGTACTTGTGCGAGGCCGCCTCGATCACCTGCGGATCGGCAATGGCGGCCGAGTTGAAGCTGGTCTTGTCGGCCCCCGCGTTGAGCAGCCGGCGCACATCTGCCACCGTGCGAACACCGCCGCCCACGGTCAGCGGGATGAACACCTGGGACGCCACCGCCTCGATGATGGGCAGGATCAGGTCGCGCCCGTCGCTGGTGGCGGTGATGTCGAGAAACGTGAGCTCGTCGGCGCCCTGCGCGTTGTAGCGGGCGGCGATCTCGACCGGATCGCCCGCATCACGAAGCTCGAGGAAGTTGACCCCCTTGACCACACGGCCGCCGGTGACGTCGAGACACGGAATGATGCGTTTGGCCAGCATGGGTTTTGTTTGTTCAGAGGACGGTGAGCTGCTGCCAGGCCTGCCACTGCGCTCCGGGCTCGAGCAGCACGTTCTCGTCGATGCACGCGGCCTCGACGCACAACATATGGCGGTACCCGTCGTCGGGCATGTCGGCCAGCCGGGCGCTGAGCGCCGCGGCCGGGTTCCAGACGACGGTCTCGGTGCAGCTGGCACTCTGTGCAATCTGCAGCGTGCCCGAAGGCTGGACAAGCCGCAGCGGCTCGGCCGGCGCGGCGTAGACGCTGTCGAACTCGGCGTCGAAGCGCAGCGCGTCGGCCATCTCGACATGGCGGTCGTCGCGCAGCGAGTCCCACCGGTTGGCACCCTGCAGTCCTTCGAGGCGGACCTGCGCGATGTCGTCGACGCGCAGGTAGCTGTGCAGCGCCAGCGCGAAGCTCATAGGCGCAGGGTCGGTGTTGGTCACATCGAGCGTGACGCGCAATTGCCGCGGTGCCAGCGCCACCGCGAGCCGCAGCCTGAAGGCGTGCGGCCAGAAGGCGCGCGTGGCCTCGTCGTCGTGCAAGGCGAGCAGCAGCGGCCCGTCGTCACCGGGCATCGCCTGCCACGGCATATTGCGCGCGAAACCATGCTTGGGCAGCGGGCCGCGCTGGTTGAACTGCGGCCAGCACACCGGCACGCCACCCCGAATGGGGCTCTTGCCGTCGAACAGCGCACCGGGGCTCAAGTAGATGCGTTCGATGCCGTCCGCGGTCACCCACGACAGCAGTTGCGCGCCGTGCAGCGCAACCACCGCGCGGTCGCCGGCGGGCAGGGACAGCGCCAGCGCTGGCTGGCCGCGGAACACGAGTGATTGGATCGGCATGGGATCGATTCTAGGGAGCGGGCCGGCGCAGCGCCCGGCTCCGCCCCGCCCGGGCAAGCCTTATCCCGCGTCGCCGAGCTCGTCGGCGCGCGCCTGGGCCGCCGCGAAGTCGAGATCGCCCGAGTAGATCGCGCGGCCGCAAATGACGCCCTCGATGCCGTCGGACTCGACCGCGCAGAGGTTCTCGATGTCGGCCATGTTGGACAGCCCTCCGGAGGCGATCACCGGGATCGTGAGCGCCTGCGCGAGCTTGACGGTGGCCTCGAGGTTGATGCCGGACAGCATGCCGTCGCGGCCGATGTCGGTGTAGATGATCGATTCGACGCCGTAGTCCTCGAACTTCTTGCCCAAGTCGGCGACCTCGTGGCCGGTGAGCTTGCTCCAGCCATCGGTCGCAACCTTGCCGTCCTTCGCATCGAGCCCGACGATGATGTGGCCGCCGAAGGCGCTGCACGCGTCTTTCAGAAAGCCTGGATTCTTGACCGCGGCGGTGCCGATGATCACGTAGCGCAGGCCATCGTCGACATAGCGCTCGATGGTGTCGAGGTCGCGGATGCCGCCGCCGAGCTGCACCGGAATCTCGTCGCCCACCGCGCGCAGGATCGCCTTGATGGCCGCATGGTTCTGCGGCTTGCCGGCGAACGCGCCGTTCAGGTCCACCAGATGCAGCCGGCGCGCGCCGGCTTCCAGCCACTTGAGGGCCATGGCGGCCGGGTCTTCGCTGAAGATGGTGGACTGGTCCATGTCGCCCTGCTTGAGGCGAACGCAGTGGCCGTCCTTGAGATCGATGGCGGGAATCAGCAGCATGGCGAGGCAACCCGGAGGCGGCTTTAAGGGTTCCAGTGGAGAAAGTTGCGGTACAGCTGCAACCCGTGGTCCGCACTCTTCTCGGGGTGGAACTGGGTCGCAAAAATATTATCGCGCGCGATGGCAGCGGTAAAGCGCGCACCGTAGTCGGTTTCGCCCACGCTGTGCTTCGCGTCTGCCGGTCGGGCGTAGAAGCTGTGCACGAAGTAGAAATAGCTGTTGTCGGGCACGCCGGCCCACACCGGGTGCGGCTGCGCCTGCTGCACCTGGTTCCAGCCCATCTGGGGAACCTTGTACCGGCTGCCATCGGGTTGCAGGCGGCCGGCCAGGTCGAATCTGACGACCCGGCCCGGAATCAGCCCGAGGCCGTCGGTCGGCCCTTCGTCGCTGGACGACAGCAGCATCTGCATGCCGACGCAGACGCCGAACAGCGGCTTGCTCGCCGCTGCCTCGAGCACCGACGCCTGCAGACCCGAGTCGCGCAGTTCGCGCATGCAATCGGGCATGGCGCCCTGCCCCGGCAGCACCACACGCGTGGCCTTGCGCACCACCTCCGGGTCGGACGTGACGAACACGTGCACGCCGACCTGATCGGCCGCATGCTGCACCGCCTGCGACACCGAGCGCAGGTTGCCCATGCCGTAGTCGACGACGGCGACGGTGTTGTCGGTCAGAGCGAACCCTTCGTCGAAGGAATGACACCGATCGCACGCGGGTCGATTTCCAGCGCCGCGCGCAGCGCGCGCGCGAAGGCCTTGAACACCGTCTCGCACTGGTGATGCGCGTTCACGCCCTTCAGGTTGTCGATGTGCAGCGTGACGAACGCGTGGTTCGCGAAGCCCTGGAAGAACTCGTAGGTCAGCTGGCTGTCGAAGGTGCCGATCATCCCGCTGGTGAAAGGCACGTTCATCTCGAGGCCCGGACGGCCCGAGAAGTCGATGACGACCCGGCTCAGTGCCTCGTCGAGCGGCACGTACGCATGGCCGTAGCGGCGGATGCCCTTCTTGTCGCCGACCGCTTTGGCCACCGCCTGGCCGAGCGTGATGCCCACGTCCTCGACCGTGTGATGGCCGTCGATGTGCAGGTCGCCCTCGCAGTCGATCTCGAGGTCGATCAGGCCGTGGCGCGCGATCTGATCGAGCATGTGGTCGAAGAAGCCGATGCCGGTGGCGAGCCTGGCGCGGCCGGTGCCGTCGAGGTTGACACTGACCGTGATCTTGGTTTCGGCGGTGTTGCGCTTGACTTCGGCAATCCGCGCGTCCGGGGGGGTGTTCATAGGGAGGCTTCGAGCGCTGCCAGCATCTGCGCGTTCTCGTCGGCGGTTCCGACGGTCAAACGCAGGCAGTTGGCGAGCAACGGGTGCATTTTAGAAACGTTCTTGACCAGCACCCCGCGTGCCTTCATTCCCTCGAAGGTCTTTGTGGCATCGGGTACACGCACCAGCACCATGTTGGCGTCGCTCGGCCAGTGCCTCACGCCCGGCATGCCGGACAGCGCGGTGAGGATGCGCGCACGCCCGGCGCGAATCTCGGCTGCCTGCGCCTCGAACACCTGTGCGTGCTCCAGCGCGAACAGCGCGCACTCGCAGTTGAGCACGCTGATGTTGTAGGGCGGCCGCACCTTGTCGATCTCGGCGATCAGCGACGCCGGTCCGACCATGTAGCCCAGGCGCACGCCGGCCAGGCCGAACTTGCTCAGCGTGCGCATCAGCAGCACGTGGCCGTGGCGCGCGATCTTGCCGATGCAGCTCTTGCCGGCGAATGGCTGGTAAGCCTCGTCGATCACGACCAGACCGCCCTGTGCCCCCTGCGCGGCGATCAGCCGGTCGACCACGGCCTCGTCCCAGAGGTTCGCGGTCGGGTTGTTCGGGTAGGCCAGGTAGAGGATCGCGGGCTTATCCTGCGCGATGGCCGCGAGCATGGCAGGCTCGTCCAGCTCGAAGTCGGCGGTCAGCGGCACGCCGACGAACCGCAAGCCCTGCAACTGCGCGCTCATCGCATACATCACGAATCCGGGCACGGGTGCCACGATGGTCGCGCCCGGCAGGTCGCAGGCCATGGCGAGCAGCGAGATCAGCTCGTCCGATCCGTTGCCCAGCATCAGCTCGAAACCCGCAGGCACCTGCGCATGCGCGGCCAGCGCGCGCTTCAGATCGTTGCCGCGGTCGCCGGGATAGCGGTTCAATGCCAGCGCGCCGAGTCGCGCACCGAGTTCGGCCTGCAACCCGGGCGGGAGGCCGTACGGATTCTCCATTGCATCGAGCTTGAGCAGGCCGCGCGCGTCCTGCACGGCGTAGGCATGCATCGACTGCACATCGGCACGGATGCGGCGCAATGCGGGATTGGGAGATGTGGTCATCGGGTGCAGCGGAAACTGTTTTGCATGGCGTTCGACATGACGAGTTGCACCGGCATGTCGGCCTCGTAGCTGTCGGCATTGCGGGAGAGTTCGCCCTGGTAGAGCGAGCGGGCCATCGCGGGCTCAAGACGACGACCCTCGACGCAGAACAGCGGCTTCTGGCCCGCGCGTTTTTCAGCATCGCTGGCTTCGCGCAAGCCTTCCATCACGCCCACGAGGTAGTAGCTGGCGTAGGCCTTGCCGTCCTTCTCGCTGGCTTCGAGCGTGCGCAGTTCGCGCAGGGTCATGGCCCGGGCTGCATCCTGCAGGCAAAACAGCAACAGGCAGGCCGCTGCTGCACCGAACAGGCGGCCTAGGCGCGGCGGCGTGGCTTGATCAGCACACATGGATTCCCCGCGTAAATGGCGTCGCTCCCCAGATCCCGCGTCACGACAGAACGGGCGCCGACCACCGCGCCGTCGCCAATGGTCACGCCCGGTGCGACAAAACACTCGGCCGCAATCCACACGCCGCTGCCGACACGGATCGCATCCCAGGTCAATGGAAACGAGGGAACGTTGTAATCGTGCGTGCCTGTACACAACCACACGCGTTGTGACACGCAGGTGTTGGCGCCGATGTGAACCGGTGCGTAGTTGTAGATGTCGACGCCCTCGCCGATGGCGGTGTAATTTTCAATGCGAAGGTTCCAGGGCAGCAGCACCTTGACGCCGGAACAGACCAGCACACCCCGCCCGATGTCCGCACCAAACAGGCGCAGCAGCAAGATTCGCCAGGGCGACAGCGCGCGGGGCCCGCCTCGACCGAAAAGCGCCCACACGACCATCCAGCTGGCACGAGCGAACTGGTGCGCCAGGCCCCAGGGGTGCCGGGTGTTGCTCTTCAAATCCATCGCGTCGGGTTTCACGGTGCCTTCGTCCTTGAACTCACAAAGATGGCCGCCTCGCGCACAGCGCCAGCGACCAGTGCAGGCCACGACTGCGCGTGAGGTAGCGGATGGAACGGCACATGATGGCAGCAGGCTACCGCAGATCAGGCTTGGCGCAACCGCATCTCGGCCGCACGCGCGTGGGCCTGCAGCCCTTCACCGTAGGCCAGCTCGGCCGCGATCGGCCCGAGGATCTGCGCGCCCTGCTCGCTCACCTCGATCAGGCTGGAGCGCTTCTGGAAATCGTAGACGCCGAGCGGCGACGAGAAGCGCGCGGTGCCGGAGGTCGGCAGCACGTGGTTCGGCCCGGCGCAGTAGTCGCCCAGGCTCTCGCTGGTGAACGCGCCGAGGAAGATCGCGCCGGCGTGCTTCAGCAAGGGCTCCCAACGGTGCGGATCGTCGCTGCTCACCTCGAGATGCTCGGGCGCGATGCGGTTGCTGATCTCGCAGGCCTCTTCCATGCTGCGCGTTTGAATGAGCGCGCCGCGGCCGTTCAGGCTCGCGGCAATGATTTCCGCGCGCGGCATCCCGGGCAGCAGCCGGTCGATCGCGGCCTGCACCGCATCGATGTAAGCCGCATCGGGGCACAGGAGGATGCTCTGCGCCAGCTCGTCATGCTCCGCCTGGCTGAACAGGTCCATCGCGACCCAGTCGGGCGGCGTGCTGCCGTCGGCCAGTACCAGGATCTCGCTCGGCCCGGCGATCATGTCGATGCCGACCGTGCCGAACACGCGTCGCTTGGCTGCGGCCACGTAGGCGTTGCCGGGGCCGGTGATCTTGTTGACGGCCGGCACTGTCCCGGTGCCGTAGGCCAGCGCAGCCACGGCCTGCGCGCCGCCAATGGTGAACGCGCGCGTCACGCCGGCCACAAAGGCGGCTGCCAGCACCAGTTCGTTGCGCTCGCCCTGCGCCGCGGCCTGTCCCCCGGCACCCCCGGTCGCGACACTGCCCTTGGCCGGCGTCGGCACCACCATGATGATTTCGCCGACGCCGGCCACATGCGCCGGAATCGCGTTCATCAGCAGACTCGACGGATAGGCGGCCTTGCCGCCCGGCACGTAGATCCCGACGCGGTCGAGCGGCGTGACCTTCTGGCCCAGCAGCGTGCCATCGGCATCGCGGTAGCTCCAGCTCTCGCCGGACGCTTTTTTCTGCGCCTCGTGGTAGCTGCGCACGCGCTGCGCCGCTGACTGCAAGGCGTCGCGTTGCGCCGCCGGCAATGCGTCGAAGGCGCGCTTGAAGTCGTCCTGCGTGAGTTCGAGCTGCGCCATCGCCTGGACGTCCAGCCCGTCGAAGCGCTTCGTGTATTCGAGCACGGCTGCATCGCCACGCCTGCGCACATCGGCCAGGATGTCGGCCACCACCTGTTCGATCGCCGCATCGGCCTCGGCCGACCAGTGCAGCCGCGCCTTGAACGCGGCTTCGAAGCCGGCGGAAGCGGTCGACAGACGGACGGGAGCGGCTTTCGGGGTCATGGCGAGGATGGCGTGGTCGGGTTCACTGCGGAATGGCGGACGCGAAGGCGTCGATGATGCGGCGGATCGGCTCGCGCTTGAGCTTGAGCGCAGCCTGGTTCACGACCAGACGGGCGCTGATGTCCATGATGCGTTCGACCTCGACCAGGTGGTTCGCCTTGAGCGTATTGCCGGTCGACACGATGTCGACGATGGCATCGGCCAGCCCGGTGAGCGGGGCGAGTTCCATGCTGCCGTAGAGCTTGATCAGGTCGACGTGCACGCCCTTGGTGGCGAAGAATTCGCGTGCGATGGCGACGAACTTGGTAGCGACCTTCAAACGCGCACCCTGGCGCACCGCATGCGCATAATCGAAATCGGCACGCGCGGCCACGCTCATGCGGCAGGCGGCGATCTTCAGGTCGAGCGGCAGGTAGAGGCCGGCCGTGCCGTGCTCCAGCATGGTGTCGAGCCCGGTCACGCCGAGGTCGGCGCCGCCCCACTGCACATACGTGGGCACGTCCGACGCGCGCACCAGCAGCACCCGCACATCGGGCTGGGTGGTCGGCAGGATCAGCTTGCGCGACTTCTCCGGGTCCTCCGTCACCTCGATGCCGGCCGCGGCCAGCAGCGGCAGGGTTTCGTCGAAGATGCGGCCCTTGGACAGGGCGATGGTGATGGTCATGCGCTCACCCGCTCGATGTCGGCGCCGATGCCGCGCAACTTGGCCTCCATGCGGTCGTAACCACGGTCGAGGTGGTAGATGCGGTCGACCAGCGTCTCGCCATCGGCGACCAGGCCGGCGATCACGAGGCTGGCCGAAGCGCGTAGATCCGTCGCCATGACGGTCGCGCCCGAAAGCTGCGGCACGCCCTCGACGACGGCCACCTTGCCGTCGGTCTGGATGCGCGCGCCCAGGCGCAGCATTTCGTCGACGTGCATGAAGCGGTTCTCGAAAATGGTTTCGGTCACGGTCGAAGTACCCTGCGAGATGGCGTTGAGCGCCATGAACTGCGCCTGCATGTCGGTCGGGAAACCCGGGTACTCGGTGGTGCGGAAGCTCTGGGCCTTGAGCCGGCCGGACGATTGCACATGCACCCCGCCTTCCACGGCCGTCACCGTGGCACCGGCTTCGCGCAGCTTCTCGACCACCGCGTCCATGTGGTCGGCACGGCCATGGCGCAGCAGCACGTCGCCGCCGGCCGCCGCCACGGCGCACAGGAAGGTACCGGCCTCGATGCGGTCGGCCACCACCTGGTGCGTGCAGCCGTGCAGGCGCTCGACGCCCTGGATGTGAATGCGGCTGGTGCCATGGCCCTGGATCTTCGCGCCCATCGCGATCAGCATTTCGGCCAGGTCGGGAATCTCGGGCTCCTGCGCCGCGTTCTCGAGCACGGTCTCGCCCTCGGCCAGCGCTGCGGCCATGAGGAAATTCTCGGTGCCGGTCACGGTGACCATGTCGGTCGTGATGCGCGCGCCATGCAGGCGCTTTGCACCGGCGCGCAAGCCGGCGACCATGTAGCCGTGCTCGACGGCGATCTCGGCACCCATCGCCTGCAGGCCCTTGATGTGCTGGTCGACCGGCCGTGAGCCGATCGCGCAACCGCCCGGCAATGACACGCGCGCGCGGCCGAAGCGCGCCAGCAGCGGGCCGAGGGCCAGCACCGACGCGCGCATGGTCTTGACCAGTTCGTATGGCGCTTCGGCATTGTTCAGCGCGCCGGCATCGATGCTCACCGTGCCGTTGTCGTCGCGCCGGGCCGTCACACCCATGTTGCGCACCAGTTGCAGCATGGTGGCGACGTCCTGCAGGCGCGGCACGTTGTGCAGCGTCACCGGCTGGTCGGTCAGCAAGGCTGCACACAGCTCGGGCAGCGCGGCGTTCTTGGCGCCGGAAATCAACACCTCGCCGCGGAGCGTGCGCCCGCCGCGAATCAACAATTTGTCCATCAGGAATCCAGCGAGAGTGGGGCCGCAAACGGCCTTTTTTACTTTTCCGCCACCGCCCATTCGGCGGGCGTGAAGGTTTTCATCGACAGCGCATGCACTTCGTCGGTGTGCATTTTCGCACCGAGGGTGGCGTACACCTTCTGGTGTCGGCGGATCGGGCGCTGGCCCTCGAATTCCGTCGAAACGATGGTCGCGTACCAGTGCCGGCCATCGCCCTCGAGGGCGATGTGTTCGCAGGGCAGGCCGGCGGCGATGATGGCTTTGAGTTCTTCGGCAGTCATGGGTTATCCGCGGATCTTGTAGCCGATGCGCAGCAGGTGCACCGCGATGGCGCTCACCACCAGCCACGCCGTGCCGACGATGCCGAAGCTCAGCCAGGGTGAGGCATCGCTGACACCGAAGAAGCCGTAGCGAAAGCCGTCGATCATGTAGAAAAACGGATTGAGGTGGCTCACGGTCTGCCAGAACGGAGGCAGCGAACCGATCGAATAGAACACGCCCGACAGGAAGGTCATGGGCATGATCAGGAAGTTCTGGAACACCGCCATCTGGTCGAACTTCTCGGCCCAGAGACCTGCGATCAAGCCCAGCGTGCCCAGCATCGCGGCGCCGAGGAAGGCGAACACGACGATCCAGACGGGTGCCACGAAATGCGGCGCCGCGAAGAACACCGTGACCACGAACACGCCGAGCCCGACGGCCAGCCCCCGGATGACCGAAGAGCCCACATAGGCGAAAAACCAGCCCCAGTGCGACAGCGGCGTGAGCAGCACGAACACCAGGCTGCCCATGATCTTGCTCTGGATGATCGACGACGAACTGTTGGCGAAGGCGTTCTGCAACACACTCATCATCACCAGGCCCGGCACCAGAAAGGCCGTGTAGCTCACCGTGCCGTAGACCTTGACGTGGTCTTCCAGCACATGGCCGAACACCATCAGGTAGAGCACCGCCGTCAGCACCGGCGCGCCGACCGTCTGGAAGCCGACCTTCCAGAAGCGCAGCGTTTCCTTGTACAGCAGGGCGTGCCAGCCGGTCACATTGATCATCTGGCAACTTCCAGGGGGGTTTGCTCACCGGCCATCAGGTCGAGGAATACATCCTCCAGATCGGCCTTGCGCATCTCGACGTCTTCGACCGCCACGCCTGCTTCCCGGATCGACGCCAGCAGTTGCTCGACTTCGAGAGCGTTGCGTGCGGGCAGCTGCACGATGCGTCCGGTGATGCGCGCGTTTTGCGCAATGGCCCAGGGCAGGCTCGCATCGGTCTTGAAGCGCAGCACGTTGCTGGCCGCCGAACTCAGCAGCGCGCTGGTGCTGTCGAGTGCGATCACGCGGCCCTGCTTGAGCATCGCAATGCGGTTGCAGAGCGCCTCGGCCTCTTCCAGGTAATGGGTGGTGAGCAGCACGGTGCTGCCTTGCTTGTTGAGCCGCGCGACGAATTGCCAGAGTGTCTGGCGCAGTTCGACGTCCACGCCGGCCGTGGGCTCGTCCAGCACGATCACCGGCGGCTTGTGCACCAGTGCCTGGGCGACCAGCACGCGGCGCTTCATGCCGCCCGACAGCTGGCGCATGTTGGACGTGGCCTTGTCGGCCAGGCCCAGGCTCTGCAGCAGTTCGTCGATCCAGGCATCGTTGTTCTTGATGCCGAAATAGCCCGACTGGATGCGCAGCGACTCGCGCACATTGAAGAAGGGGTCGAACACCAGCTCCTGCGGCACGATGCCGAGCTGGCGCCGGGCTTCGGCATAGTCGCGCTGAACGTCGAACCCGCGCACGCTGATGGCACCGCTGGTCGGGCGTGACAGACCCGCCAGCATGCTGATCAGCGTCGTCTTGCCGGCCCCGTTGGGGCCGAGCAGGCCGAAGAATTCGCCCTCCTCGATCCGGAAAGTGACCTCATCGACCGCACGCAGCCCTGGCTTGCCTTGGCTGCGCTGTTGACGTGAGGGGGGATAGGTCTTGCAGACCGACTGGAACGAGATCGCGGGCATGGGAGCCCACGATTTTAGGGGGCAGCAGCTTTTCTAGGGCGCGGCGGGCAAAAGGCCCGCCACGCCATAGAGAGTCGCAAGTTCTCGCAGCCGCGGCGGCAAGCCCTTGACAGAGAAGGCGCGGCCTGCGGCGCTCGCCTCGCGCCGGCACTCGAGCAGCACCGCGATCGCGGAAGAATCGAACTGGGTGAGCGCGCTCGCATCGACCACGGCGGACGAAACCTTCGCTGCCGTCATGCCTTGCTGGAGCATGCGCAGGCAGGCCGGGGCATCGTCGTGCAGCAGGCGCGCCGGAAGCACAAGCATCTCAACCCTTTGCATTGCCCTTGTTTCGTGCCGCCAGGGCTGCGATCAGGCCATCGATGCCCTTGCTGTTGATTTCCTGCGCGAACTGGGTGCGATAGGTGTCCACGAGCCAGACGCCGAGCACATTCAGGTTGTAGATTTTCCAGCCGGCGCCGTCACCGGGCGTCTTCTCGAGCCGGTAGTCGAGCTGCACCGGATCCCCGCCGCCGCCCTTGACCTCGGTGCGCACCAGCACCTCCTTCTCGTCGACGGAGCCGCGGAACGGACGGACCGCCACCGTCTGGTCGGTCACCTGATCGAGCGCGCCGGCATAGGTGCGCACCAGAAGGACCTTGAACTCGTCCTGCAGGCGCTTCTGCTGCTCGGGCGTGGCCTGGCGCCATGCCGGACCGACGGCGGAGGCCGTCATGCGCTGGAAGTTCAGGTTCGGCATGACCTTGGAATCGACCAGCACCATGATCTTGTTGATGTCGCCCGACTTGATCGACTTGTCGGCCCGGATCGTGTCCAGCACGTCGCTCGAAATGCGCTTCACCAAGGCGTCCGGCGCCTCGTCGGCGGCACGCGCCGGGCTCACGAAAGCGGCAGCGGCGCCGAACAGGAGCACGCTGGCCAGTGCAAAACGGCCCAGGGAGCGGCGCTGCAGGGTCTTGTTCATCGGGTCAATCCTTCCAAATCAAATGAGGCCAGTTGGCCGTAACGTGTCTGAGCGACAACGGGCGGACACGGTTCCCGAGGCAGGCGAGTCGCCTGCAACCGGATGCAAGCGCGCCGCGTTCGGCTCACTGGCCGCCCGGATCCGGCAGATCGCCGTCGTGGACTTCGTTCGCGCGGCGCTGCAGAAACACGTCGCGGGTGAACGAGTACTTGTCCAGAGCCGCGTCACCCAGCAACTGGCTGGCGCGCAGGAAGTTGGAGCGCTGGTCGACCACGCGCAACACGTACATCGAATTGCGCACCGGGATGTCCTGAACCGCGCTGACCAGGTCTCCCCTGGAATCGATCGGCAGGACGGCGGCATCCCGCACGGTGGACGGCCCCAGCAGCGGAATGACCAGGTACGGGCCCGACGGCACGCCCCAGCGGCCGAGCGTCTGGCCGAAATCTTCCTTGTGGCGGTCGATCCCCGCCTCCGTCGCAATGTCCAGCAGCCCGCCGAGCCCGAAGAAGGTGTTGACGTTGACCCGCATGAAGGTTTCCGCGCTGTTCTGCAGGCGCAGCTGCAGCACGCTGTTCGCGAAGCTCCAGACATCACCCAGGTTGCCGAAGAAATTGTTGACGCCGGTGCGAACCGGCGACGGCAGGACATTGCGGTAGGCGGTGGCGACCGGAATCAGCACGGCATCGTCCACGCCGTCGTTGAACCGGGACACGCCGCGGTTGAGCGGCTCGAACGGGTCGGCCGGGTTCGAGTTCGGTCCGGTGGCGCAACCGGTTGCGATGGCCAATACGGCCGCGGCGGCGATCCAGCGTGCGCACCGCGCCACGTTTCCAGCTGCAAAGCGCGAGATGAAGAGTGTTTTCATTTTCTTGTGGGGTTCCCTGCGTTGCTGCCGCTGTCGGCAGCCTTGCTGTAGAGAAACTGACTGATCAGATTTTCCAGCACGACCGCCGACTGCGTGGCGGTGATGGTGTCGCCTGCCTGCAGCGTCTTTTCCTCGGCGCCCGCCTCGATCCCGATGTACTGCTCGCCAAGCAGGCCGCTGGTCAGGATCTTGAGCGAACTGTCCTTGGGGAAACTGTATCGGTTCTGTAACGCCAAGGTGACGCTGGCCTGGAAATTCTTGTCGTCGAACGTGATCGATTCGACACGTCCCACCACGACACCCGCACTTTTGACGGCGGTTTGTGGTTTCAAGCCACCAATGTTGTCGAAGCGGGCGGTCACGGCGTATGTCTTCTGGAAGTTCAGACTCAACAGGTTGGCGGACTGCAGCGCGAGAAACAGCAGCGCGGCGCCGCCGATCAGCACAAAGAGGCCGACCCAGAGGTCGTTTTTGGAACGTTGCATGTCAGAAGGTCCCTTGGGGCTAGATGCTGAACATCATGGCGGTCAGCAGAAAATCGAATCCGAGCACGGCCAGCGAGGCCACGACGACAGTGCGGGTGGTGGCGCGGGAGACACCCTCGGGCGTGGGCTGGGCAGAATAACCCTGCAGCAATGCGACGAAGGTGACGATGAAGCCGAACACGAGGCTCTTGATGACGCCGTTGCCGACATCGCGCCAGACATCGACCCCACCCTGCATCTGGCCCCAGAAGGCCCCGGGGTCGAGCCCGAGCATCAGCACGCCGACGACGTAACCGCCGATCACGCCGACCGCACTGAACACGGCAGCCAGCAGCGGCATGGTGATCACGCCAGCCCAGAAGCGCGGCGCGAGGATGCGCTGAACCGGATCGACCGCCATCATTTCCATCGCGCTGAGCTGCTCGCCGGCCTTCATCAGGCCGATCTCGGCGGTCAGCGAAGTCCCGGCCCGGCCGGCGAACAAAAGCGCGGCGACCACCGGGCCGAGCTCGCGCACCAGGCTCAACGCCACCAGCAGGCCCAGCGCCTCCGAGGAGCCGTAGCGCTGCAAGGTGTAATAGCCCTGCAGACCGAGGACAAAGCCGACGAACAGCCCCGACACGGCGATGATCGCAAGCGAATAGTTCCCCAGAAAGTGGATCTGGTCGCGCACCAGGCCAAAGCGGCGCAGGCTTTTCGCGCCCGGGCCGACCAGCTTCATGAACAGGCGTGCGCCCCGGCCGATGTCGCCCAGCTTGCTGCGCAGCGCAAAGCCGATATCGGACGGACGCCACCAGCTCATGCGCGGCCCCCTTCGGCGTTGCCGAAATCGTCCTCGACGCTGACGCCCGGATAGTGGAAGCGCACCGGCCCGTCGGGCAGCGCGTTGACGAATTGATGCACCAGCGGGTCGGCGCTGACGCGCACCTCGTCGGGCTTGCCCTGCGCCGCAATACCGCCATTGGCCAGGATGATCACGTGATCGGCGATCCGGAACGTCTCCTCGAGATCGTGGGACACGACGATGCTCGTGAGGCCCAGGGTGTCGTTGAGCTGGCGGATCAGCCGCGCGGCGGTCCCGAGCGAGATCGGGTCGAGGCCGGCGAATGGCTCGTCGTACATCACCAGATCCGGGTCGAGCGCGATCGCGCGCGCCAGCGCGACACGGCGCGCCATGCCGCCCGACACCTCGCTGGGCATCAGGTCGCGCGCGCCGCGCAGACCGACCGCGTCCAGCTTCATGAGCACGATGTCGCGCACCAGCGCTTCAGGCAACTGCGTGTGCTCGCGCAGCGGGAAAGCCACGTTGTCGAGCACGCTCATGTCGGTGAACAGCGCGCCGAACTGGAACAGCATCCCCATGCGGCGACGCGCGGCGAAGAGCGCGGGCGGAAGCATTGCGCCCACTTCGTGGCCCTCGAACAGCACCTCGCCGCGCTGCGCGCGCAATTGGCCGCCGATGAGGCGCAGCACGGTCGTCTTGCCGCCGCCGGAGGCGCCCATGAGCGCCGTGACCTTGCCGCGCGGCACGGCGAACGACACGTTGTCGAGAATGGCGCGCGCGCCGTAGCCGAACGTGACGTTCTTGAATTCGACCAGGGCGGGCGAGGTGGCGGTGGCGGTAACGGTTGCGGTGTCCATCAAAGAGAAAAGCCGGGCACCTTCTCAGGTATCCCGGCTCAGCGGTGCCCCCATGATAAAGGAAGCACGGGACGTGCCCGGCCCGCTCAACGAGGGAGGTCGCTGTACCCCATCAGGAACTCGTCGACCGCGCGCGCGCCCTGCCGGCCTTCACGGATCGCCCAGACCACCAGCGACTGCCCGCGCCGGATGTCGCCCGCTGCGAACACTTTCGGCACATTGGTCGCGTAGCCGCCGATGAAGTCGACCGTCGCCCTGGCGTTGCCGCGCGCGTCCTTCTCGATGCCGAAGGCGTCGAGCACGCTCGCGACCGGGCTCACGAACCCCATCGCCAGCAGCACCAGGTCGGCCTTGAGGATTTGCTCGCTGCCGGCGACCTCCACCATCTTGCCGTCCTTCCATTCGACCCGAACCGTCTTCAGGCCGGTGACCTTGCCCTTCTCTCCGATGAATTCCTTGGTCGAGATCGCGAACTCGCGCTCGCAACCCTCTTCGTGGCTGGAACTGGTGCGCAGCTTGATCGGCCAGTAGGGCCAGGTCAGGGGGCGGTTTTCTTCCTCAGGCGGCTGGGGCATCACCTCGAACTGCGTGACGCTGGTGGCGCCGTGGCGGTTGCTGGTGCCGACGCAATCGGAACCGGTGTCGCCGCCGCCGATCACGATCACGTGCTTGCCGTCGGCGCGCAACTGGCCCTTGACCTTGTCGCCGGCATTGACCTTGTTCTGCAGCGGCAGGAATTCCATCGCGAAGTGGATGCCATCGAGTTCACGACCGGGCACGGGCAGGTCGCGCGACTGCTCGGCGCCGCCGGTCAGCAGCACGGCGTCGAACTCGCGGTCGAGCTCCTCGGGCGTGACGGTTTCCTTGGCCCAGTTGGTGACCTTGGAGCCCTTGCCGAGCGGTTCCTTCGCGGCGCCGACCATCACGCCGAGACGGAAGGTCACGCCTTCCGCCTTCATCTGCTCGACGCGGCGATCGATGTGCATCTTCTCCATCTTGAAATCGGGGATGCCATAGCGCAGCAGGCCGCCGACGCGGTCGTTCTTCTCGAACAGGGTCACATCGTGGCCGACGCGCGCCAGTTGCTGGGCTGCCGCCATGCCGGCCGGGCCGGAACCGACCACCGCGACCTTCTTGCCGGTCTTGTGCTTCGCCACGCGCGGCGCGACCCAGCCCTCGTCCCAGGCGCGGTCGATGATCGCGTGCTCGATCGACTTGATGCCGATCGGGTCGTCGTTCACATTGAGCACGCACGCCGCCTCGCAGGGCGCGGGGCAGATGCGGCCGGTGAACTCGGGAAAATTGTTGGTCGAGTCGAGCACCGCGAAGGCGTTCTGCCAGTCGTCGCGATACACCAGATCGTTGAAGTCCGGAATGATGTTGTTGACCGGGCAGCCGCTGTTGCAGAACGGCGTGCCGCAGTCCATGCAACGGGCGCCCTGTACCTTGGCCTGCTCGGGCGTGAGTCCGACGACGAACTCCTTGTAGTGTTTGAGCCGCTCGTCTACGGGCTTGTAGCCTTCTTCGATGCGCTCGTGCTCCATGAAGCCGGTGATTTTTCCCATCGTGCTTTCCTCTGTTCTCTGTTTTGACCGCTCAGACCTTGGCCGGCGTCTTCACCGCATGGGGCTCGAGGCCGGCGTGCGCGTTGTTGCCGCTGCTCGCGAGTTCGACCTGGCGGTCGTGGATCTCGCCGAGCGCGCGCTTGTATTCGTTCGGAAACACCTTCACGAACTTCGTGCGGGCCGTGGCCCAGTCGTCCAGCAGCTCGCGAGCGCGCTTGCTGCCGGTCCAGCGGTGGTGCTCTTCGAGCAGTTTCTTGAGCTGCGCTTCGTCGGTCTGGCCGCCGTGCCAGATCTTGCGATGCATGCCGGCGGTCTGCTCGGCGTTGGTCAGCACTTTCTCGAGCGAGACCATCGACAGGTTGCAGCGCGACGCGAACTGGCCGTCCTCGTCGTAGACGAAGGCGACGCCGCCGCTCATGCCGGCCGCGAAGTTGCGACCGGTCTTTCCGAGCACGGCCACCGTGCCGCCCGTCATGTATTCGCACCCATGGTCGCCCGTGCCTTCGACCACCGCGGTGGCGCCCGACAGACGCACGGCAAAGCGCTCGCCGGCCACGCCGCAGAAATACGCCTCGCCCGTCGTCGCGCCGTACATCACGGTGTTGCCGACGATGGTGTTGCGCACCGCTTCGCCGCGGAAATCGAGGCTGGGGCGCACGACGATACGGCCGCCCGACAGGCCCTTGCCGGTGTAGTCGTTGGCGTCGCCGATCAGGTAGAGCGTGATGCCCCGCGCGAGGAACGCACCGAACGACTGCCCGCCCGTGCCTTCGAGCTGGATCCGGATCGAATCGTCCGGCAGGCCTTCGGGGTGCACCCGCGTGAGCGCGCCCGACAGCTTGGCGCCGACCGTGCGGTTCACGTTGCGCGCGACCTCGATGAACTGCACCTTCTCGCCGCGCTCGATGGCCGCGCGCGACTTCTCGATGAGCTTGGTGTCGAGGTTGTGCTCGAGCCCGTGGTCCTGGTTCTCGACGTGGTAGCGCGCCACGTCGGCCGGCACGTCGGGCAGCGCGAACAGGCGGCTGAAATCGAGGCCGCTGGCCTTCCAGTGGGCGATGCCCTTCTTCATGTCGAGCAGGTCGGCGCGGCCGATCATGTCGTCGAACTTGCGGATGCCCAGCTGCGCCATGATCTGGCGCACTTCTTCGGCAATGAAGAAGAAGTAGTTGACGACGTGCTCGGGCTTGCCGGAGAACTTCTTGCGCAGCACGGGATCCTGCGTGGCCACGCCCACCGGACAGGTGTTGAGGTGGCACTTGCGCATCATGATGCAGCCTTCGACGATCAGCGGCGCCGTCGCGAAGCCGAACTCGTCGGCACCCAGCAGAGCGCCGATGGCAACGTCGCGGCCTGTCTTCATCTGGCCGTCGGCCTGCACGCGCACGCGGCCGCGCAGGCGGTTGAGGACCAGCGTCTGCTGCGTCTCCGCCAGGCCGATTTCCCAGGGACCGCCGGCGTGCTTGATCGAGGACCAGGGCGAGGCGCCCGTGCCGCCGTCGTGGCCCGCAATCACGAGATGGTCGCTCTTGCACTTGGTGACGCCGGTGGCGACCGTGCCCACACCCACTTCGCTGACCAGCTTGGTGCTGATGCTGGCGTGCGGCGCGACATTCTTGAGGTCGTGGATGAGCTGCGCCAGGTCTTCGATGGAGTAGATGTCGTGGTGCGGCGGCGGGCTGATCAGGCCCACGCCGGGCACCGAGTACCGCTGCTTGCCGATGTACTCGGTGACCTTGCCGCCCGGCAGCTGACCGCCCTCGCCGGGCTTGGCGCCCTGCGCCATCTTGATCTGGATCTGATCGGCCGAAGACAGGTACTCGGCCGTGACGCCGAAGCGCCCCGAGGCCACCTGCTTGATCTTCGAGCGCAGCGAATCGCCCGCCTTCAGTGCCATGTCGACCTCGACGTTGGCCTCGCCGATCACGCTCTTGAGCGTGTCGCCGAGCTTGACCGGGATGCCCTTGAGTTCGTTGCGATAGCGCGCCGGGTCTTCACCACCCTCGCCCGTGTTGCTCTTGCCGCCGATGCGGTTCATGGCAACCGCCAGGGTCGAATGCGCCTCCGTGGA
Source organism: Variovorax sp. (assembly GCA_004211245.1). Lineage (GTDB taxonomy): Bacteria > Pseudomonadota > Gammaproteobacteria > Burkholderiales > Burkholderiaceae_C > Variovorax. The sequence continues at coordinate 612 of SEGN01000020.1, read as the reverse complement.
AATCGACCCGAGCGACATCGCGCCGGTCGCAAAACGCTTGACGATCTCGGCGGCCGGTTCGACCTCCTCCACCGGGATTGCCTTCGACGGGTCGATCTTGAACTCGAACAGGCCGCGCAGCGTCATGTGGCGGCGGCTCTGGTCGTTGATGATCTGCGCGTATTCCTTGTACGTGCTCCAGTTGTTCGCGCGCGTGCTGTGCTGCAGCTTGGCAATCGCGTCGGGCGTCCACATGTGGTCTTCGCCCCGCGTGCGCCAGGCGTACTCGCCGCCGGCGTCGAGCATGCCGGCCAGCACCGGATCGTCGCTGAAGGCGGCCGCATGCATGCGCAGCGTCTCCTCGGCGATCTCGAACACGCCGATGCCCTCGACGCGACTCGCCGTGCCGGTGAAGTACTTGCCGACGGTGTCGCTGTTGAGGCCGATGGCTTCGAACAACTGCGCCCCGCAATAGCTCATGTAGGTCGACACGCCCATCTTGGACATGATCTTTGACAGACCCTTGCCGATCGCCTTGACGTAGTTGTAGATGGCCTTCTCCGCCGACAGGTCGCCCGGCAGGTCGGCATGCATCGCCGCCAGCGTTTCCATCGCCAGGTACGGGTGCACGGC
>SEGN01000689.1 GCA_004211245.1 Variovorax sp. | reverse complement strand
GCGATCTTCTTGCTCTTCGACATGTGGCCGGCGATCACGCCGTTGAGGAACTGGCATTCGTCGATGTAGCCGAAGAAGCTGCCCGCGTTCTTGGGCATGCCTTCGCTCCACATGCCACCGCAATGCGAGAACCGCACGTCGGGGTTCTTGGGCGCGAGCGCCAGGATGTGCGGGTCGAAGTAGCCGAACGATGTCGGGAACAGCAGCGTGGCGCCGTCCTGCTTGATCATGCCGGTCATGGTTTTCTGCACGGCCGCGGTCTCGGGCACGTTCTCTTCCTCGACCAGCTTGATGCCGGGCAGCTTCTTCACTTCGGCGGCGGCCTGCGCGTGGGCCTGGTTGTAGCCGTAGTCGTCGCGCGGGCCGACGTAGATCACGCCCACCGTGAGCGGCTTGGCCTGCGCGCCGGCCAGGGCGCTCCATCCGCCGAGCGTGCCGGCGGCGCCGAGCGCGGCGAGGGATTTGAGGGAATCGCGGCGATTGATCTGGCTCATGGTGTGCTCCAAAGAAGGACGGAATCGAGGCTGGGTTAACTTGGATACAAGACGGTGTGCATAAACCATGCCCGCCCGGTTCAGCCCAAAAGGCTGACGTGCGCGGCCACCACGCGCCAACCTTGTGCGGTGCGCATCCAGGTCTGGCTCTGGCGCCCCGTCTTCGGGCTTCCGTGGCGCTGGAACTCGACGTGGGCGGTGGCGAAGTCGGTGCCGTAGGTGGTGATGACGGTGCGCAGGATGTCGCGTGCGAGTCCCGTGGCGGGCCGGCCGGCGCGGAATTCCTTGATCGCTTCGTAGCCGTAGAGGTTCTCGCCGGCGCCGTAGCGCAACGTGTGCGGGCTGTCCCAGAACAGTTCGTCCAGCACGTCGACCTTGTTGTTGACGAGCGCGTCTTCGTAGCGCGCGAAGGCGGCGGTGACTTCGGCGAGGACGTGGGGGAGGTTGATCTCGGGGGTCATTGGTTTGGTGTGTGTCGATTCAGGGCGCGTGCCGAGGCCACGGGAACCGCTCCGCCTTCTTCGTCGCTGAACCACGGCTCTGATGGCTCACGCCGACGG
>SEGN01000688.1 GCA_004211245.1 Variovorax sp. | reverse complement strand
AGCGGACGGTTACCGGGACCCGTGACGGGACGGCCACGACGGCCGTTGTCGAACAGCGCGTCCACGGACTCCTGCAGCATCCGCTTCTCGTTGTTGACGATGATCTCGGGGGCACCGAGATCGATCAGTCGCTTGAGGCGGTTGTTGCGGTTGATCACGCGGCGGTACAGGTCGTTCAGGTCGGAGGTGGCGAAACGGCCACCGTCGAGCTGAACCATCGGACGCAGCTCCGGCGGGATCACCGGGACGGCGTTGAGAACCATGCCCATGGGCGAGTTCCGGTTCGTCTGGAACGCTGCCACGACCTTGAGACGCTTCAGGGCGCGGAGCTTCTTCTGCCCCTTGCCGCTGCGGATGGTCTCGCGGAGGTTCTCGGCTTCGGCGTCGATGTCGAAGGTCTCCATGAGCTTCTGAATCGACTCGGCGCCCATGGCACCGGTGAAGTACTCGCCGTAGCGGTCGACCAGCTCGCGGTACAGGAGCTCGTCGACGATGAGCTGCTTGACGCTCAGCTTGGTGAACGTGGTCCAGATCTCGTCGAGACGGTCCAGCTCACGCTGCGCGCGGTCACGGAGCTGACGCATCTCGCGCTCGCCGCCGTCCTTGACCTTGCGGCGCACGTCGGACTTGGCACCCTCGGCTTCGAGCTCGGCGATGTCGGCTTCGAGCTTCTGCGCACGAGCCTCGAGATCGGCGTCGCGCTGATCTGCGACGGCCTTCTTCTCGACCTCCATCTCGGCCTCGAGCGTCGAGAGCTCGTTGTGACGGAGCTCGTCGTCGACCGTGGTGATGACGTATGCAGCGAAGTAGATGATCTTCTCGAGATCCTTCGGAGCCAGGTCGAGCAGGTAGCCCAGACGCGACGGCACACCCTTGAAGTACCAGATGTGCGTGACCGGAGCGGCCAGTTCGATGTGGCCCATGCGCTCACGACGCACCTTGGCGCGAGTGACCTCGACGCCACAGCGCTCACAGATGATGCCCTTGAAGCGGACGCGCTTGTACTTGCCGCAGTAGCACTCCCAGTCCCGGGTGGGGCCGAAGATCTTCTCGCA
>SEGN01000222.1 GCA_004211245.1 Variovorax sp. | reverse complement strand
AATGCCGGCAGGTACATGTCGATCGCGAACGGGCCGATGGCCGAAAGCAGGCCGAGCAGAAGGGCCATTTTGAAGAAGCGGGAACTCATCGGCGACATTGTCGCCAACGACGGCTGGACACGCTGGCGCAGGTGTATGGAACCTTCTTGCCCTGCCCCACCCGAACCAGGCCCTTCACTTCAACCACCAGGAACCCCGCAACGTGATCACCCCTTCCGAAAGCCGTGCCATCGTCACCCTTTGCCTCATGGCAGCCTTTGTCGACGGCGACAAGCACGAGCGCGAGCGTGACGAGGTCAAACGCATTGCCGAGGGGCTGGCGCAGGCGGGCCAGGACATCCATCTGCAATCGCTCTACCAGGACGTGCTGATGAAACGCGTGTCGCTCGCCGACCAGAGCACCCTGCTGACGACCAACGAGGCGCGCCAGCTGGCTTACGAGATGGCGGTGTGCGTGTGCGATGCCGACGGCGCGCAGTCGCAGTCCGAGCAACTCTTTCTGGATGACCTGCGCAGCTCGCTCGGCCTGGACGCCAAGGCGACGAAGACCTTCGACACGCAGGCTGCAGCCATTGCGTCAGCGCCGCTGGCCACCGCAGCCGCGCCGCTCGCCGCGTCCGCCGACAACGCGGAACTCGATCAGGCCATCCTGAACGCCGCGATCCTCAACGGCGCGCTCGAACTGCTCCCGGAAACCCTTTCGACCATGGCCATCATTCCGCTGCAGATGAAGCTGGTGTACCGCATCGGCAAGGCGCATGGCTACGAACTCGACAGCGGGCACGTCAAGGATTTCATCGCCACGGTGGGCGTGGGCCTGACTTCGCAATACCTCGAGCAGGCAGGCCGCAAGCTGCTGGGCGGCCTGCTCGGGAAGGTCGGCGGCGGACTGCTGCGCGGCCTCGGCAACCAGGCCGTGAGTTCCGGCATGAGTTTCGCCACCACCTACGCGCTGGGGCATGTGGCCAAACGCTACTACGCCGGCGGCCGGACGCTCTCGACGCAGATGCTGAAGGAAGCCTATGCCAGCGTCACGCAGGAGGCCCAGGGCCTGCAGTCGCGCTACCTGCCCGCGATGCAGGAGAAGGCCCGCACGCTCAACCCCGCCAGCGTGCTGGCCATGGTGCGCGGCGGCGCGTAGGCGTCACGACCCCAGCATCGCGCGCGTGATGAGCCGGCTGGCCCGCTGCAGCACCTCGAACTCGTCGTCCTCCAGCGCGTGCCGCACCAGGTCGAAATGGCACAGGCTTCCGACGACCTCGCCGCTGCCGAACTGGTCGATGACGGGAACGCCGGTATAGGAAATCACCACGCCCTGGTAGGGGTTGTCGGCAAGCCGCGCGTCCAGACTGGAATCCGCGGTGTTGAAGACGCCCTCGCGGAAAACGAACTGACAGAAGCTGCTGTCGAATGGCACGGTTTTCAGGAACTCGGGGCTGACCTCGCCCCGCTTGTCGAACAGGAACTGGTTGCGCAGCAGTGCGCCGCTCAGGCGGTAAACGGCCGAATAGCGGTGCGGGACGTTGCTGTTCAACACCTCGAGCGCTTGCGCCACCTCGCACGCCGCCGATGTCGTCACGCTGACGGCCAGTCATCGCATGTTCGACAGCGATCACGAACAGGCCACCCGCGCCGAGGCTGCCCGCCGCATTGCGAACCTCCGGAACGTCGCCTTTCGCGGCGAATACGAAAGGTGCGCGTCGCACCAGGCACCGCTGTATGTGGTGCCGAGCGACACGCTCACCGCCGATGTCGCGCACGAGATGGGATTGCGCGGCGCGAGCGACCTGTTCGGCGGCGTGGTGCCCTGGCGTTTCGTCGGCACCAAGGTCATCACGCATCCGCTGGTCGATGCCGCAGCGGTCGCGCCGATCGGATGGACGCATGCCTTCCCCGAGCGCGTCGCCGGTGCGGTGTTGCGCGGCTTTTCTGTCTTCTCGCACGACGATGCGCGCAAGGCGGGCGAGCTGCTTCTGACGGCCGGGCCGGTGCGCCTGAAACCGGCCTGCGCGACCGGTGGACGCGGCCAGACGGTGGTGCACGACGCGACCGCGCTGAACCGCTGTCTGGAAGAAGTGGATGCGGCAGAGCTGGCCGAACACGGGCTGGTGCTCGAGGAGAATCTGTCGGAACCGGTGCTGACGCTGAGCGTCGGCCAGGTGGCGGTGGGCGATCTCCGTGCCAGCTACCACGGCGTGCAGCGCACCACGCGCAACAACGACGGCCTTGTGGTCTATGGCGGCTCGGACCTCACGCTGGTGCAGGGCGGTTTCGACGTCCTGCTGGCAGAACCCGATCTGGCGCCAGACGTTCGCCTTGGCATCGAACAGGCACGCCGCTACCACGAAACGGCCGTCGACTGCTTTCCCGGTTTCTTCGCCTCGCGCATCAACTACGACGTGGCGCAGGGCTGCTCGCCGGCCGGGGGCCGACGTTCCGGAGTGCTCGAACAGTCCTGGCGGCTGGGCGGCGCCACCGGGGCCGAGATCGCCGGGCTCGAGTGCTTTCGCGACCGACCCGGCTGTCAGCGCGTTCGGGCGTCGTGCTTCGAGGTGTATGGCACGCAGGAGGTGCCCACGGATGCCACTGTCTACTACCGCGGCGTCGACCGGCAGGCGGGCACGCTCGTCAAGTACACGGTGGTGGCGTGAAATGAGGCCCGATGCCCACCCGTCATAGCACCATCGACATCGCGGTGGGTGCCCACCACATCGCCGGCACGCTGGTGGCCCCTTCGGCTGCGATACCGGGCGTGTTGCTGGTCCATGGCTGGGATGGCAGCCAGGCCCAGTACCTCGCGCGCGCCCACGAGATCGCGGCACTGGGTTGTATCTGCCTGACCATCGACCTGCGCGGCCACGCACGCCATGAAGCGCTGCGCGAGGCCGTCACCCGGGAGGACAACCTGCAGGACGTGCTGGCCGGCTACGACGCATTGGTAGGGCATCCGGCCGTCGACCCGCAGTCCGTGGCGATCGTCGGCAGCAGCTACGGCGGCTACCTGGCCGCGTTGGTGAGTGCGCTGAGGCCCGTGCGCTGGCTCGCGCTGCGCGCACCCGCGCTCTACCGAGACGAAGCCTGGGACACCCCCAAGGGCAAGCTCGCGCGCGAAGACCTGATGCGCTACCGCCACAGCGTGATCGCGCCCCCCGACAACCGCGCCCTGGCTGCGTGCGCCGCGTTCCGGGGCGACGCGCTGATCGTGGAATCCGAGCACGACAAGACGGTGCCGCACCCGGTGATCGAGAACTATCTGGCCGCACTGAAGCGGGTCCACTCGGTCACTTACCGCGTGCTCTCCGGCGCCGACCACGCACTGTCGCAGGAGGCGTCGCGGCAGGCCTACGGCATGTTGCTGGTGAGCTGGATGACGGAGATGGTGCTGGGCGCGAAGGCCGCCACCGGCCTGCTGCGGCCCGTGCCGCACAGTCCGGCCTGAGTGCCGGTCACGATCTCGACGAAACGCTTTCAGTCGAACAGCGACGGCGTACCGCCAGGCGCGGCACCTTCGATGGCCAGCATGCGCAGCTTGGTGAGCGCGCCACCGCCGCCCGAGAAGCCTCCGGGTTTGCCATTGGCGGCGACCACGCGATGGCACGGCACGATCGGCGCGAACGGATTGCGGCCGAGTGCCTGCCCGACCGCGCGCGACAGCCCCTTGTCTCCGAGCTCTTCGGCCACCTCGCCGTAGGTGCGCAGCTGGCCGGGCGCAATGCGGCGCGCAATGGTGTAGACCCGCTGGTGGAATTCGGGCACGCCGGTCATATCGAGCGGAACCTCGTGCAGGTCGCACGGCATGCCTTGCATCAGCGCCTGGACACCCTCGATGGCGGCCTGCACGAACGGCGGCGGCAGGGCCTCCGGCAGCGGGCCGGTCCAGCGCTGCATGCGTTCGCGCGTGCCTGCAGCGGTCGGTTCGGGCAATTGCACCGCGATGACGGCGTGTGCGTTCCACGCGATGCCGCAGGTGCCGATGCCGGTGTCGAACAGCGCGCAGCCGGCGATGTCGTCGCTCATGCCGCGGCCCCGGCCACCACCACGTTCGCGACGAGGAAATCCAGCACCGCGCGCACGCGTGCCGGCAAGCGCCCCGGTTTGCCGAGATACACCGCATGGATCGGCGCCATGTCGTTGGGGTTGAACTCTTCCAGCACCGGCACGAGCCGGCCCTGCGCGATGTCGTCGCCGACGTGGTACATCGAGAGCCGGGCGAGCCCGATGCCTTCGAGCGCCAGGCGGCGCAGCGTCTCGCCATCGCTCGCGCGCACGTTGCCGCTCACCGGCATGTCGGCGGCGCGGCCGTCGATGCGCAGGGGCCAGTCCGGCATGTTGCGCCGGTAGTTGGTGCCGAGCCGGTTGTGGGCGGCCAGTTCCTGCGGCGTTCGCGGCGTGCCGAAGCGTTCCAGATAGCCCGGTGCCGCCACGATGGCCTGCGCCGTCTCGCCGAGTCGCCGCGCCACCAGGTCGGACGGCGGCAACGGACCCCAGCGGATCGCGATATCGGCGCGCTCGTCCATCAGGTCGACGACGCGGTCGGTCACCGACAGGTCGATGGTCACGTCGGGGTGCTGCGCCAGGAACTTCGGCAGCAGCGGCACCAGCACCAGATGGCCGAACGAAACGCTGGTGTTGATGCTCACGCGTCCGCGCGGCGCGGCGCCGGCCGCGGCGCAGCGCTCGGCCTCGTCCAGGTCGGCCAGCACGCGCGTGCTGCGCTCGTAGAACTGCCCGCCTTCGGGCGTGAGCTGCAACTTGCGCGTGGAGCGTTGCACCAGCCGGACGCCGAGCCGCGCCTCGAGCCGCGCGAACAGCTTGCTGACGGCCGACGGCGTCATGCCCAGCACCCGCGCCGCCGCGGAAAACCCGCCGTGCTCCACCACTTGCACGAAGGCTTCCATCTCGCCGGAACGGTTGACGTCGATGCGGGGCATGGATGAGTTGAACTCACAGGTGAAGGTCGGACTGCCATTCTAGTCAAGCAGCTGCGGCATCCCCATCATCGAAGCATCATGCCCATCGCCCTCTTCGCCCTCACTGCCGGTGCCTTCGGCATCGGAACCACCGAGTTCGTCATCATGGGCCTGCTGCTGCAGGTCTCGACGGATTTCCACATCTCGCTCGCAGCCGCCGGCCTGCTGATCTCGGGCTATGCGCTCGGGGTCGCGGTCGGCGCGCCGGTCCTGACGCTCGCCACCCGCCGCATGGCGCGCAAGACCGTGCTGCTTGCGCTGATGGCGATCTTCACGCTTGGCAACATCGCCTGTGCGCTCGCGCCGAGCTACGAAGCGCTGATGGTCGCCCGCGTGCTCACCTCGTTGGCGCACGGCACCTTCTTCGGTGTCGGCTCGGTGGTCGCGACCGGGCTGGTGGCGCCCGAACGCCGCGCCTCGGCCATCGCCATCATGTTCACCGGGCTGACCGCGGCCACCATCCTGGGCGTGCCGGCCGGCGCGTGGCTGGGCCTGCAGATGGGCTGGCGCTCGACCTTCTGGGCGGTGGCCGCGATCGGTGTCGTGGCTTTCGCGGTGCTCGCACTATTCGTGCCGCGCGATGACAAGGCGGCTGCCCCGGTCAACGCACTGCGCGACGAACTGGCCGTGCTGGCCCGGCCGCAGGTCTGGCTGGGCCTGGCCATGACGGTGCTCGGCTTCGCCGGCCTGTTCGTGGTGTTCACGTACATCCAGCCGCTGCTCACGCGCATCACCGGCCTGTCGGACGCCGCCGTGTCGCCGGTGCTGCTGCTGTTCGGTGGCGGCCTGGCCATCGGCAACCTGCTGGGCGGCAGGTTGGCCGACCGCGCGCTGATGCCGGCGCTGCTCGGCACGCTGGTTGCGATGGCGCTGGTGCTGGGCTCGATGGACCTGGTGATCCGGATGCCGGTCCCGACGATGGTGTTCATCGTGCTGCTCGGCATTGCGTCCTTCGCCACTGTCGCGCCGCTGCAGTTGCGCGTGATGGAAAAGGCGGCCGGCGCCGGCCAGAACCTGGCTTCGAGCCTGAACATCGCGGCCTTCAACCTCGGCAATGCGCTCGGCGCCTGGGTCGGCGGCGTGGTGATCGAGCGCGGCCCGGGCCTGCAGGCGCTGGGCTGGGTCGCGGCGCTGCTCACGCTGGCCGGGCTCGGCGTCGCGCTCTGGAGCCGTGCGCTCGACCGGCGCGACGGCCGCCTGCAATGCGCAGCGGCCGGCGCCTGAACTTTCAAGAACACAAGGACAACCTCTCATGGAACAACGCTATCTCGGCCGCTCCGGCTTTCAGGTGCCGGCCCTCGGCTTCGGCGCCGGCACCTTCGGCGGGCAAGGCCCGCTCTTCAGCGCGTGGGGCAACACCGACGTGGCCGGCGCGCGCCGCATCGTCGACATCTGCCTGGAGGCCGGCGTGAACCTGTTCGACACGGCCGACGTCTATTCGGGCGGCGCGTCGGAGAGCATCCTCGGCGCCGCGCTCCAGGGCCGGCGCGACCGCGCCATCGTCTCGACCAAGCTTTCGCTGCGCAGCGGGGACGGGCCGAACGACGTCGGCGCATCGCGCCATCACCTGCTCGAGGCGACGCACGCGGCGCTGAAACGGCTCGACACCGACCGCATCGACATCCTGCAACTCCACGCCTTCGACGCGATGACGCCGGTCGAGCAGGTGCTGCGCACGCTGGACGACCTGGTGCGCGCCGGCAAGGTGCGCTACATCGGCGTGTCGAACTTCTCCGGCTGGCA
>SEGN01000019.1 GCA_004211245.1 Variovorax sp. | reverse complement strand
AGTTCATCAAAGTTCATTGGGAGCAAATAGCGCCTTCCATGGCGCAGTGGCATCGGCCCGCCGCAGTGCTCTTTTGTTTGGGAGCGACCCGGCCAGTCAAAGGCAGATGAGATCAGGAGGTGGGAGGCGAGAGCTTGTGAAAAGCCATCTTGTCCCCGGCAGAAGAGCCGCTGTTGCGGGCAACTGGACCCGGCAACGAAGCGGATTGTCGCACGAGACGATAATCGACGGTTTGCCGCCGCCGATTCGGGTTGCGCGCGCACCACTCCCACCCCTACCAGCAGGTTGACACACAGATGGCCCAATACGTCTATTCGATGAACCGCGTCAGCAAGACGGTGCCGCCCAAGCGGCAGCTCTTGAAGGACATTTCGCTCTCGTTCTTCCCCGGCGCCAAGATCGGCGTGCTCGGCCTCAACGGCTCGGGCAAGTCCACCCTGCTGAAGATCATGGCCGGCGTCGACAAGGAGTTCGAGGGCGAAGCCCTGCCGATGCCGGGCATGACGATCGGCTACCTGGAGCAGGAACCCAAGCTCAACAATGAGCACACGGTCCGCGAGTCGGTGGAGGAATCCATGGGCGCGGTGTTTGCGGCGAAGGCGCGCCTCGAAGAGGTCTACATCGCCTATGGCGCGGAAGACGCCGACTTCGATGCCCTGGCGGCCGAACAGGCCGAGCTCGAGGCCGTCATCGCCACGGCCGGCACCGATTCCGAGCACCAGCTCGAGATCGCCGCCGACGCGCTGCGCCTGCCGCCGTGGGACGCGAAGATCGGCCTTTTGTCGGGGGGCGAGAAGCGACGCGTCGCGCTGTGCCGCCTGCTGCTGTCCAAGCCCGACATGCTGCTGCTCGACGAGCCCACCAATCACCTGGACGCCGAATCGGTGGAGTGGCTCGAAGTGTTCCTGCAGCGCTTCACCGGCACCGTCGTGGCCATCACCCACGATCGCTACTTCCTCGACAACGCGGCCGAGTGGATCCTCGAAATGGACCGCGGCCGCGGCATTCCCTGGAAGGGCAACTACAGCACGTGGCTCGAGCAGAAGGGCGAGCGTCTGGCGCAGGAGCAGAAGAGCGAGGAGGCCCACGCCAAGGCGCTGAAGAAGGAACTCGAATGGTCGCGCCAGAACCCCAAGGCGCGCCAGGCCAAGAGCAAGTCCCGTCTTGCGCGGTTCGAGGAACTGAGCGACATGGAGTACCAGAAGCGCAACGAAACGCAGGAGATCTTCATTCCTGTGGCGGAGCGGCTGGGCCAGCAGGTGTTCGAGTTCCACAACGTCAGCAAGTCCTTCGGCGACCGCATGCTGATCGACAACCTGAGCTTCACCGTGCCGCCGGGCGCCATCGTCGGCATCATCGGCCCGAACGGCGCGGGCAAGTCCACGTTGTTCAAGATGCTCGCGGGCAAGGAGCAGCCGGACAGCGGCGAAGTCGTGATCGGCGCGACCGTGAAGATGGCTTTCGTGGATCAGCACCGCGACGAACTGGCGAACCAGAAGACCGTGTGGGAAGACATCTCGAACGGCCTGGACATCATCAACGTCGGCAAGTTCCAGATGGCCAGCCGCGCCTATGCAGGCCGCTTCAACTTCAATGGCGCAGACCAGCAGAAAAAGGTCGGGACGCTCTCCGGCGGTGAGCGCGGTCGCCTGCACCTCGCCAAGACGCTGATCGCGGGCGGCAACGTGCTGCTGCTGGACGAACCGTCGAACGACCTGGACGTGGAAACGCTGCGCGCGCTGGAAGACGCGCTGCTCGAGTTTGCCGGCACCGTGATGGTCATCAGCCACGACCGCTGGTTCCTCGACCGCATCGCCACGCACATCCTCGCGGCCGAAGGCGACAGCCAGTGGACCTTCTTCGACGGCAACTACCAGGAGTACGAGGCCGACAAGAAGAAGCGCCTGGGCGAAGAGGGCGCCAAGCCCAAGCGCATGCGCTACAAGGCGCTCAAGTAAGCGTCGGGCTGCTTACCAAATGAAACCGCCTTCGGGCGGTTTTTCTTTGCAACGGCGCGGCCTGGTGCGACCATCGCGCGCATGACCACGCCGACCCGCCTGCTCCGCGTCACTGCGCCGTTGTTGTTGCTTGCCGGTTGTGGCGGCGGGGGCGGCAGCGGCGGTGGAGGTGGGGCCAGCCTGTCGCTGGCTGCGCTGGGCACATCGGCCGTGGTCGCCGCTCCGGCGCCGTCACCAGCACCCGCGCCACCCGCCAGCGCACCGCCGCCTGCAGCACCGGCGCCCCCCGCAGCGCCGCCGCCCCCGGCCGCCGCGCCGCCTTCCGGCCCGATCAAAGTGACGGAACTTGCAACCAATCTTTCGAGCCCGTGGGCGCTCGCCTTTCTGCCCGACGGCCGCATGCTCGTCACGCAGCGCGGTGGGCAGATTCGTCTGCGCAACGCCGACGGCTCGGGCGTCAACGGCGGCAACGATGCCGTGTGCTGCGGCCCTGCGGTGGACACCGACGGGCAGGGCGGACTGCTCGACCTGGCGCTCGATCCAGCCTTCGCGACCAACCGGCGGATCTACGTGAGCTTTGCCGAGCGCGACGCCGGCAACGCGGCGCTGAACGGCACGGCCGTGGCGCGGGCCGAAATCGACCTGAACACCCGGACCCTGAGCAACCTCGCGGTGATCTACCGGCAAACACCCAAGGTGAGCGGCAGCAGCGCCCACTACGGTTCGCGCCTCGCGTTCGACCGCCAGGGCCATCTGTTCGTCACGATGGGCGATCGGCAGATCGACGCCCAGCGCGGTTTCGCGCAGGACCTGTCGCGTGGCAACGGCAAGGTGGCGCGCATCGCGACCGACGGTGCGCCCGCGCCGGGCAACCCTGACTTCGGCGTGGCGGGTGCGCAGGCGGCCTTGTGGAGCTACGGCCACCGCAATCCGCAGGGTGCGGCGATGCGTCCGGGCACCGACCAGCTGTGGACGAGCGAGCACGGCCCGCAAGGCGGCGACGAGGTCAATCTCACGCAGGCGGGCCGCAACTACGGCTGGCCGGTGATCAGCTGGGGCCAGGAGTACGGCACCACCACCCAGGTCGGCGAAGGCACGATGAAGGCCGGCATGGAGCAGCCCGCCGCCTACTGGGAAAAGATCGACGGTTCGGGCTGGGTGGCCGGCACCCAGAAGTCGTCGATCGCCCCGAGCGGCATGGCGTTCTACACCGCCGCCAACATCCCCGAATGGCAGGGCAACCTGTTCGTCGGCGCGCTGGCCGGCACGGCGCTCTGGCGCCTCGTGCTCAGCGGCGACACCGTCACCGGCCGCGAGCGCCTGCTGGCCAGCCGCAACGAGCGCATCCGCGACGTGCGCCAGGGGCCGGACGGCTGGCTCTATCTGCTCACCGACAACGGCAAGCTGTTGCGCGTGGAACGCTGAAGCGCACTCAGGCCGCCGCTTTCGGCCAGGTCGCCAGCAGCCGCTTGCGCACGGTGTGGATGTTGTTGCGCAGCGCGTACAGCTCTTCGGCGTACGACAGCGGTACCGTCACCTTGTTGGCGACACGGTCGAGTTCGTCGAGCTCGTCGAGCAGCGTCTCGCGCACGCCGTCCTTCGCGTCCACCTTGTGCTCGATGTCGCGCAGCCGCGCGTACCAGCGGAACACGCGCCGTCGCACGCGGAAGGTGTAGAGCGGCGGCACCACCTTCGACAGCGGCAGCATCAGCACGATCAGGCCGCCCAGCACCAGCCACATGCGCTCGATCAGGTTGCTGGCCCAGAACGGCAGGTAGCGTTGCCAGAACGGCGGCGTGCCGTTGATGGCGCGGTCGCCCTCGGGGCTCACCGGCAACTCGCTGGTGCGCGTGTTCGGAAAATCCCGCGCACGGTTGAACCAGCCGGCCTCGCTGTGCAGCTTCTGCGCGCTCTGCGCGAACAATTGGCGCAGCGCCGGGTGCGTCTGTTCGCGCGCCAGCAGCGAGGTGGTGGCGGCGAGCATCGCCACGTCGTGCGGCGGCACGTCCTGGTCGAGCGTGACCACGCCGCGCGGCAGCGACACGGCCGACAGGAACGCAAAGCGCCTTGCATAGGCGTCGCCCTGGTCGAATGCCATCAGCTGGACGTCCGGCGCGCGCAGCAGCTGGCGCACCAGCGGCGACTGGGGCGCCGAAGCCAGCACGATGGCGTCCAGCAGGCCGGCCTGCAGCGCCTCCGTCGCCGGGGCGGGTTCCAGGTTCGAGAGTTGCAGCGTGGTCGGCGCCATGTGATTGGCGCGCAGCATCTTTTCCATGATCTCCGGCACGCCGCTGCCCGGGCTGTCGATGTTGACGCGCAGGCCTTTCAGCTGCGCCAGCGACGTGAGCGTGGCGGTCTTGCGATCGACGCGCCGCGCCGCGTCGCCGCGGTAGAACACCCACAGCGGTTCGTAGAACAGGCTGCCGAGGGAGGTGATACCGGCGGCCTCGTCGGCCACCGCGTCGGCGCTGCCGCCGCGCACGAAAGCCACGTCGGCACCTCCGCTGCGCAGCAGCGCGAGGTTCTCCGACGAGCCGTCGGTCTCCTTCAATTCGACCGTGATGCCGCTCGCCGCGAGCGCCTGCTGATAGCGCTGGCCGAACTCGGCGTAGGCGCTGCCGGCGGGTCCGGTGGCCAAAGTGACCTTCTTCGGCGGCTGGGGGTCGAGGTACCAGTAGGCGGCGATCAGCGCGCCGATGACGATGAACACCACGGGCCCGGCGGAGACGATCAGGTCGCGGATCGACAGGAGGATGAGCTTCAGGGTCTTGGGCATCGCAACGGAATCGGTCAGGGCGCGCCGAGGTCGGCCGCGCAAGGAATGTGCAGGGCGCCGACGCTGACCGAGCGCGCTGCGCGCACGGCGCGCACCGTCGCGCGGGCCACGACTTCGGCTGCGAGGGCGCCCAGCACCGTCATGCCGGGGCCGGTCTCGAGCAGCGGCACACGACCCGTGGCGAGTGCGAAGAGCGTGTCGCCGTCGCTCATGGTGTGCACCGGGTTGATGCTGCGCGCCAGCCCGTCGTGCGCCACCATGGCCAGCCGGTTGGCCTGCACCTTGGTCAGCACCGCGTCGGTGGCGACCACGCCGATGGTGGTGTTGGTGCCGGCCAGCAGCGGCGTGGGCAACTCGCCGCGCAGCAGCGCGCGGCGCGTGTCGAGCAGGCGGCGGCCATCGGCCGTGCGCGCGCCGGCCACCACCTGCGCCGTGTCGGGGTCGATCACGTCGCCAAGCGCGTTGCAGGCGATGAGTGCGCCGACGGTGATGCCGGCAACCGTGACGGAGGCGGTACCGATGCCGCCCTTCATGGCACGGCCGACGCCGAACAGCTTGCCGACCAACGCGCCGCTGCCGGCACCCACGTTGCCCTCGGCCGGGGGCGTGGCGCAGGCCGCTTCGCAGGCGGCGTAACCCGATTGCGCATCGGGCCGGAAGCGCGCGTCGCCCATCGGCAGGTCGAACAGCACCGCGGCCGGCACGATCGGCAGCGTGCCGAAGCGCACGTCCATGCCGATGCCGCGCTCCTCGAGCCACCGCATCGCGCCCTCGGTGGCGGCCAGGCCCCAGGCGCTGCCGCCGGCGAGCATCACGCCGTGCACGCGCTCGACCAGGTTGCCGGGCGCCAGCAGATCGGTTTCGCGCGTGCCGGGGGCGGCGCCACGCACATCGACGCCGCCGACGGCGCCCTCGCGCGTGAGGATCACGGTGCAGCCGGTGGGGCGGCGCGTGTCGCTGAAGTGGCCGACTTCGATGCCGGCGACATCGGTGATGGCGCCGTCGGCGGCGCGGCCTTGCGGTTGGGTGGATGACATCGGCGGCCATGATAAGGCGCACCGGTGTGGCGCCATGCCGAGCTCGGGTGCCGGTTCAGGGCTTCGCGGGCTCCAGGGACAACACGGTGATCACGCCGTCGACCTTGTCGGCCGTGAATCTGATCCTGTCGCCGGCCTTCGCCTTCTGCAGCAGCGCCGGGTCGCTGACGCGGAACACCATGGTCATCGCCCCCATGTCGATGTTGGGAATGGCGCCGTGCTTCAGCGTGATCTTCTGCGTGTCGAGGTCGACCTTGCGGACTTCGGCTTCGACGACAGGCCGCGGGGCTTGCGCGAGCGCGAGCGTCGCGCCGGCGAAGGCCATGCAGGCGGTGACGAGTCTGAGCATGTTCATGATCGGAATCTCCAGAGTCAGTGTGGATGGGCACTGTGGCCCGAAGGGGGTTTGCGGACGGTGGCGTCGGCGCCGCCCGGCGCTCCGGTCGGCGCCCGCGACGCTGGCGGCGGCCCGGCGTCAGGCACTTCGCGCGCGACGGTTCCGGCGGGGTGCCTGAACCATCCCGGATCGCTGTAGTCGCCGGGCTTCTGTCCGCGCCTGACCTTGAGCAAGGTGAACATGCCGCCCATCTCTGCCGGGCCGAACGGCCCCTGGCCGCTCATCATCGGCAGTGTGTTGTCGGGCAGCGGCATTTCCATCGCGCCCATGTCGGCCATGCCCTTGTCTCCCATCACCATGTAGTCGGGCACGAGCTTCTGGATCTTCTCGGCGATGCCCTTGTGATCGACGCCGATCATGGTCGGCACGTCGTGGCCCATCGCGCCCATGGTGTGGTGCGCCTTGTGGCAGTGCAGCGACCAGTCGCCTTCCTCGTCGGCGATGAATTCCATCTGCCGCATCTGGCCGACCGCGACGTCGACCGTCACCTCGGGCCAGCGTGCGCCCTTCGGCACCGGGCCGCCGTCCGTGCCGGTCACCTCGAACTCGTGGCCGTGGATGTGGACCGGATGGTTCGTCATGGTGAGGTTGCCGACGCGCAGGCGCACGCGGTCGCCCTTGCGCACGTTGAGCGTGTCGATGCCCGGGAACACGCGGCTGTTGAAGCTCCAGATGTTGAAGTCGGTCATGGTGTTGACCTTGGGCGTCCTGCTGCCTGGCTCGACGTCGAAGCTGCCGAGCAGGAAGCAGAAGTCGCGGTCCACCTTCTCGATGAGCGGGTGCGCCGCCTTCGGGTGCGTGACCCAGAAACCCATCATCCCCATCGCCATCTGCGTCATCTCGTCGGCATGCGGGTGGTACATGAAGGTGCCGGGCCGCCGCGCGGCGAACTCGTACACGAAGGTCTTGCCCGGCGGGATGTGCGGCTGCGTGATGCCGCCGACACCGTCCATGCCGTTCGGCAGGCGCTGCCCGTGCCAGTGAACCGTCGTGTGCTCCGGCAGCCTGTTGGTGACGAAGATGCGCACGCGGTCGCCTTCGACCACCTCGATCGTCGGCCCCGGCGACTGGCCGTTGTAGCCCCACATGTTGACCTTGAAGCCCGGTGCCATCTCGCGCACCACGGGCTCGGCGACGAGGTGGAATTCCTTGACGCCCGCATTCATGCGCCATGGCAGTGTCCATCCGTTGAGCGTGACCACGGGGTTGTAGGGGCGGCCGTTCGGTGGCGACAACGGGGCGGCCGTCAGGGTGGAGCCTTGCATCACGGGCTCCGGCAGGGCCGCCATCGCGACGCGGCCCACGGCGGTTGCCGCAACGGCGGTTGCGCCACCGGCGAAGAAGTTGCGGCGATTCATGATGCGCTCCCGGTCAGGGCGAGCTGGAGATCGGTGTCCGCCAGCCAGAAGTCGCGCTGGGCTTCGATGGCGGCGTTCACCGCGAGCATCGACGCTCGCGTCTCGCCCAGCAGCTCCCACACGCTCGCCAGCATGCCGTTGTAGCGCAGCACCATCTCGTCGTTGACCTTGCGGCGCAGCGGCAGCACCTCGTCCTGGTAGCGACGCGCAACGCCGTAGGCCGTGGTCCAGTGCGCGAGCGATTCGCGCGCCTCGCTCGTGGCCCGCACGCCGACCTCGCGCAACTGCGCGGCCGATTGCAGGTAGAGCGCCTCGGCGCGCGCATTGCGGGCCTGGCCCCAGTCGAACAACGGGATGGGCAGCGCCAGCTCGAAGCCGCGCTCGGTGGTGCGTGTGCGCTCGGCGTCGTTGCCGAACACGGTGTTGCGAACCGCGCCGAGCTCCATGGCATCGACCAGGCCTGTGACGCGCACGAGGCCGAGCGCATCGGCGGTGGCGGCGTTCTGCATCTGCGCGGACCGCACGTCGAGGCGGTCGCGCAACGCGAGCGCCTGCACGTTTCCGGCATCGGGTGCGGACGCCGGCAGTGCCGGCAGGCGATCCGGCAGCGTGTACGCCGCTGCCTGCGCTCCGTTCAGCCCGAGCAGGCGCGTGAGTTGCTCGCGGCTCGCTACCACGACCTGCTCGGCGCGGGCGAGCTGGGCCGCGGCGTCTGCCAGCAGCAATTGCTCGCGCGTGCGTTGCAGCGCGCTCCAGTTGCCGACCTGCGCCATGCGGTGCGCGAGCTGGGCGCCGGCGTCGGCCGCGTCCTTCGCATCGCGCAGGTAGGACAGGCCCTGTCGCGCCGCGACCGCGCGAACCCATGCACGGCGCGTATCGGCCGCGAGCGCAAGAACGCTCTGCGCGGCCTGCATCTTGGCCACTTCGTGGCGCTGCCCGGCCCAGCGCGCCTGCCAGGGGAGGGCGATCAGGTTGAGGACGTTGAAGGTCAGGGCCCGATCGATCTCGAGCGCGTTGCCCTCCCTCAGCCGGCCGAACGCGAACACCGGGTTCGGCAGGCTCGCGGCCTGCACGCGCTCGGCATCGCTGAGCTGCAACGCGGCAAAGGCGGCCTGCATGCGCGGGCCGTTGAGGAGCGCGATGCGCACGGCGGCCTCGGCATCGAGCGGTCGGGTGAGCAATTCATCGACGACCCGTGTCGATTGGGCATCGGGCGCACGGTGGGGCGCCGCGCCCCCGGTCAGTGGGTTGCCGCCGGCCAAAGCCTGCACGTCGGCACTGCCGCCATCGGGCGACAGGCTCGCGCAGCCGGTGGCCGCCAATGCGGCCGCAAGAATCAGAAGTTTCACGATGGATCTCCACAAGCAAGGAAGCAGCCGCTGCAAGCGCGACAAGCGCCTGCGGCGGACGGACTGCGGGCAGGGAGATCAGGAAATGGGGGGCTTGAAGCCGCGTGCCGGCTCGGCGCTGGCGAATGCGACCGGCTCGAATGCGGGCACCTCGCGCGGTGCTTCCACGACCAACGTCACGGCGGGCCACACCGTCAAGCCGACGGAATGGCACAACTGGCAGTGGGTGCAGGTGGCGTGGCAGTCGGGCTGCGCCTGGGGCTGCTGTGTTTCACCATCGACGGCATGTGCCATCTCGCCCATGTCATGCATGGCATGGGCCGCATGCGCTGAAGCGACGGGCTGAACAATGTCGAGCGCCATCGCGTCGCCCAGCCAGCCGCGCAGGGGCAGCAGCAGGACCGCGAGGGCGAGGACGAGAACGCGCATCGCCGCATTCTAGGAGTGCTGCGGGTAGGCCGCACGCAGCGCGGCCGGCTCGGGGGCGATGCCGATGCCCGGCGCCTCGCCCAGGTCGACCTGGCCGTCGGCCACCTGGCCGATGGCGCCGCAAAGCGTCGAGCGCAGCGGGTTCTCGTTCGCGTCGACCTCGAGCCAGCCGCCACCACCAGCCGCCGCGAGGAGGTGGCCGGAGGCCAGCAGGCCGATCCCTGCGCCCAGATAGTGCGGGCAGAAGCGCACGCCCGCCGCCAGGGTGCGCTCGATGACCGGCCAGCAGCCCGAAATGCCGCCCCACTTGGCCGCGTCGGGTTGCATCACCGACAGGACGCCGGCGGCCAGCGCGGTATCGAAGGCCTCCAGGCCAGCGATGTTTTCGCCGCCGGCCAGCGGGAGCCGCGTGTGCGTGCGCAGCGCCTGCCATTCGTGCCATGGCCGATCGGCGCGCAAAGGCTCTTCGAGCCAGCCGAGGTCGAAACGCTCGAGCCGCGCACTCATCTCGACCGCCTGCGCCAGCGACCAGCCCTGGTTGGCATCGACCATCAGCGCCGCCTCGGGGCCGAGGGTCGCGCGCATGGCCTCGAGGTTCGCGATGTCGCGCTCGGCGCCGAAGCCGACCTTGAGCTTGAAGGCGGTGTAACCCTCGTCGCGCCGGGCCGCGGCCATTGCTTCGGGCCGATCGGGGTTGATGCCGCTCGCGTAAACGCCGATGCGCCCGCTCTCGCCGCCGAGAAAGCGCCACAGCGGCAGGCCCGCGCGCCGCGCGCACAGGTCCCACAGCGCCAGGTCGATGCCGGCGATCACCTGCGCCATCGGGCCGGGCTCGCCTGACTGCAGCGCCAGCACGGCGGTGCGCTCGCAAAGGTGCGCGAAGACCTGTTGCGGCCCGCTGAACTCGGTGGCTTCGACCAGTGGCGCCATCACGCTCGCCAGCAGCCGCGCGCGATGCTCGGCGCCGACGGCCGGAAAGTTGCACCAGATCTCGCCCCAGCCGACGTGTCCATCGACATCGGTCGCCCGCACGAAAACGGCCGGTCGATCCCGCATGGTGCCAAAGGAGGTTCGCACCGGCGTCTTCACCGGCCAGCGGAACACGAAGGCCTCGATGCTGCGCAGCGCCAGCGGGGCCAGGGGAAGGGGGCGCAGGAGCTTCATGGCTTGAGGTTCATGTCCAGATGGATGGCGTCGCCGCGGTAGCAGACCTCGCCGAGGTAGATCACGCGCCCCTCGGCGTCGGTGAAGACGCGGCGCACCTCGGCGATCGGCGCATTGACCGCGATGCCGAGCAGCCGCGCGACTTCCATGTCGGCCGTGCCGATGGTCAGAACCTGGCGCGCCTGGGCGATCGTCACGGCCTTCATGCCGGTCAGGATCGGGATCACGGTCTGCTCGCGGAAACGACGCGGACTCCTGCGGAAGATCTGCTCGTCGAGGTAGATGTTGATCACGCAATACGGCTCGCCGTGGTGCGAGTGCACGCGCCGCATGAACACATAGCGCTCGGCCGGCGTGCCGTCGTCGGGGCGCAGCGGCGCGACCGCGGCGGCCTCGTCGATGTTCACGATCTTCGGCTGGGTCTCGCGGTACAGCTGCACCAGCTGGTCGAGCGTGGTGACGACGTTGATCGCGCGCGAGGCGTCGGGCATGCCGGTCACGAAGGTGCCGCGCCCGCGCTGCGGCGAGAGCAGGCCGTCGCGCGCCAGCAGCTCGATCGACTGGCGCATGGTGACGCGTGCCACGCCGAACTCTTCTTGCAGCGCCTCGAGCGATGGCAGGCAGTGACCCTGCGGCCAGACGCCGCGCGCGATGCGCTGGCGCAGCACGTCGGCCACCTGCAGATAGATAGGGATTCCCCCGGAGCGCTTGCCTGACATGGTCAATTGTCTAAAGGTATGGCTTATAGTACGATTAAACCAGAAACAACGACAGCAAACGACAGGAGACAAGGGCCCATGCCCCACCGTTCAAGGCTTTCCAGCCTCGCGCTGATCGTCGCACCATGGCTGTTGCTGCTGGCGCTCTGGTATGCAGTGCGCGCCAGCGGCCTGGTCAATCCGTCGCTGGTGCCGGCGCCGCACGAGGTGGCTGCCAAGTTCATCGAGCTCTCCAGGGACCGACTCTGGCTGGACATCTGGATGTCGACCCAGCGCGTGTTCATCGGCGTGGCGCTCGGCATCCTGCTCGCGGTGCCGGTCGGCTTCTGCCTGGGCTGGTACAAGGGTCTTCGCAGCTTCATCGACCCGGTCATCAATTTCTTTCGTGCGTTGCCGCCGATCGCGCTGATTCCGCTGGTCATCGTGTACTTCGGCATCGGCGAGGTGGCAAAGACCGTGATCCTGTTCTACGCCTCGTTCTTCGCCGGCGTGATCGTGATGTACGAGGGCATTGCCCAGATCAGCCCGATCTTCATCCGCGTCGCGCGCACGCTGGGCGCCAACGATGCCGAGATCTTCGCCAAGGTGATCGTGCCGCTGACCATCCCGCACATCCTGACCGCCATCCGCGTCGCGCTCGGCGTGGCGTGGGCCACGCTGGTGGCGTCCGAGCTCATCGCGGCGCAACAGGGGCTCGGTGCGCTGATCCAGAACGCGTCGTCGTTCTTCCAGCTCGACATCATCTACGTGGGCATCATCTGCATCGGCTTCATCGCGCTCCTGATGGACCTCGCGCTGCGCTTGCTCAGCCGGCGCCTGGTGGCGTGGCAGGACCGGATCGCATGAACCAGTCGCCCGTTCGCATCTCCTTCGATCGCGTGTCGGTCGAGTTCCCCACCGCGCAGGGCCCCATGCGTGTGCTCGACGACGTCAGCTTCGACATCCGGGAAGGCGAGTTCGTGTCGATCATCGGCCCCTCGGGCTGCGGCAAGACCACGCTCATGAACATGCTCGGTGGCTTCGTCAAGCCGACCGGTGGCGCGGTGCTGCTCGACGGCAGGCCGGTGGCCGGTCCCGGTCCCGACCGGGGCGTGATCTTCCAGGAGTACGGCGTCTTCCCGTGGCTCACCGTGCGGCAGAACATCGCTTTCGGACTCAAGCTGTCGGCCAGCAAGGTGCCGGCTGGCGAGCGCGAGGCCATCGTCCAGCGCTACATGGGCCTGATGGGCCTGGCCGATTTCGCCGACCATTTCCCCAAGCACCTGTCGGGCGGCATGCGCCAGCGCCTCGCGATCGCGCGAGCCTATGCCGTGCGGCCGCAGTTCCTTCTGATGGACGAGCCGTTCGGTGCGCTCGACGCGCAGACGCGCAGCGCCATGCAGGATCTGCTGCTCGAGGTGTTGCGGGCCGAAGGCAAGACGGTGATGCTGATCACCCACTCGGTGGAAGAGGCGATCTACCTGTCGTCGCGCATCGTCGTGGTCACGGCCCGGCCGGCGCGCATCCGCACCATCATCGACGTGCCATTCGGCTATCCGCGCGCCGAGAACGTGCATGACGATCCGCGCTTCGTGGCGCTTCGCTCGGAGATCCGCGAACTCGTGATGCAGGAATACGCGGCGCAGGCGCGCCAGGCGGTCCGGCTTTCCGATTGACCAACCCAGGAGACACACTCATGTCCATGCATCGCAGAACCTTCATGCGCCACGGCGGCGCCGCCGCCGCCGTGGCTTCGATCGGCCTGCCGGCCTTCGCGCAGGCCAGGACCAGGGTCAAGGTCGGCTACCTCCACACCCCCGCCGTGGACGGCCACATCTGGCTGGGCCAGCAGATGGGCACCTTCGCGAAGCAGGGGCTCGAGCTCGAGATGGTCCAGTTCACCACCGGGCTGGAACTGTTCCAGGCCATGATCGGCGGCAGCCTCGATGTGCTGGCGACCGGCGCGGTGCTGTCGAACTTTCCGGCGCGCGGCCAGGGCAAGGTGTTCCTGCTCAACAACATCGAGTACGCCACTGCGCAGCTGTGGGTGCGCGAGGACGCGGGCATCAAGACGATGGCCGATCTCCGGGGCAAGCAGATCTCCACCACCACCGGCACCACCGCGCATGTGTTCCTCGATCGCGCACTGCGCTCGGCGCAGCTCGATCCCGCCAAGGACGTGCGCATCGTCAACCAGCGCATGGCCGAAGCCGTGACCTCGTTCATCTCGGGTGCGGTCCCGGCGGTGGCGCTGTGGTCGCCGTTCGATTCCACCGTGCGCCAGAAGGCGCCGGGTGCGCGCAAGCTGATCGATGCGTCGGCCTTCTTCCCGCAGGCTGCGATCATGGGCGGCTGGGCCGCGCGCAACGACTACTACGAGAAGAACAAGGACGTGCTCAAGCGGCTGATCGCAGCCTGGGTTCCGGTCAACGACCACATCATCAACAACCCCGATGCGGCCGCCGAGGCGCTGCAGAAGGCGAACTACAAGGAAGTGCCGGTCGCGGAGTTCAAGGAGCAGTTCAAGGCCTCGAAGTACTACTCGTCGCCCGACTGGCGCGTCAAGTATGCCGACGGCACGGCCACGCGATGGCTGCAGCAGGTGACCGACTTCTTCGTCTCGAACGCGAACATCGCCAACGCCGTGAAGGCCGAGCAGTACTTCGACCCGAGGCTGTTCGCCGAGGTCGTCAAGGCGTGAGCCGTCGCGACAGCTGGGACTACGTCATCGTCGGTGCCGGCTCGGCAGGCTGCGTGCTGGCCAACCGGCTCAGTGCCGATCCTGCCTGCCGCGTGCTCCTGCTCGAAGCCGGCGGGGAGGGCCGCAACTTCTGGCTGCGGCTGCCGGTCGGCTACTTCCGCAGCATCTACGACAAGCGCTTCTCCTGGCAGTTCGATGTGGAGCCGCAGGCCGAAACCGGCCATCGCGCGATCGTCTGGCCGCGCGGCCGCGTGCTCGGCGGATCGAGCGCGATCAACGGGCTCATCTACATCCGCGGCCAGCATGCCGACTACGACGATTGGGTGCGCGCCGGCGCTGCGGGCTGGGGCTACCGCGACATGCTGCCCTTCTTCAAGAAGTCCGAGCGCTACGCGCGCGGAGAGACCGACTACCACGGCGGCGCCGGCGAGCTCGGTGTTTCCGACCTGCGCAACGACCATCCGTACTGCGCCGCATGGCTGGCCGCCGGCGCAGAGGCCGGCCACCCGTCGAGCCCGGATTTCAATGGCGCAGTCGACCAGGGCCTCGGCACCTACCAGCTCACCCTGAACGGGCACTGGCGCAGCAGCGCGGCCAGCGCCTTCCTGCATCCGGTGCGCGGGCGCGCCAACCTCACGGTACAGACCGGCGTGCACGTCACGCGCGTGCTCATCGAACGGGGCCGCGCGGTCGGCGTCGAATGGCTGCGGGAAGGGCAGCGTGAGACGGCACGCGCCGACGCCGAGGTGATCCTGGCCGCCGGCGCGCTGCAGTCGCCGCAGCTGCTGCAACTCTCGGGCGTGGGGCCGGCCGCGCTGCTGCGCGAGCACGGCGTGCCGGTGCAGGTGGACGCGCCCGATGTGGGGGCCAACCTGCAGGACCACTACCAGGCCCGCGTGATCGTCAAGCTGCGCGAAAAGCGGTCGCTCAACGACCAGGTGCGAAGCCCGACGGGCCTGGCCACGATGGGAGCCCAGTGGCTGTTCGGGCAGCGCGGGCCGCTCACCGTGGGCGCCGGTCAGGTCGGCGGCATGGTTCGCACCGCGGTGGCCAGGGACGCGCGGGCCGACGTGCTGTTCAACGTCATGCCGTTGTCGGTCGACAAGCCGGGCGATCCGCTGCACCGCTTCTCGGGCTTCTCGGCGTCTGCTGCGCAGTGCCGGCCCGAGTCGCGCGGAACGGTGTCGATCCGCAGCGCCGATCCGCTGCAGCCGCCGCGCGTCGTATCGAACTACCTGACGGCACCGCACGACATCAAGGTGCTGGTCGAGGGCCTGAAGATGCTGCGCGACATCTACCGGCAGCCGGCGTTTCGCGACCTGATCACCGACGACGAGTACCTGCCCGGCCGGTCGATCGACAGCGACGCGGCACTGGCCGAGTTCGGCCGCAACCGGGGCGGGACCGTCTTCCACCCCGTTGGCACCTGCCGCATGGGGCAGGACGACGCGGCGGTGCTCGACCCCCGACTGCGCGTGCGCGGCGTCGAGCGGTTGCGCGTGATCGACGCCTCGGCCATGCCGACCATGACATCGGCCAACACCAATGCCGCGGCCATCCTGATCGGGGAGCGCGGGGCCGACCTGCTGCGTGCCGGCGCTTAGCGTGGGCGCGTGGACGGTGGCGGCGGCGGCGGTGTCGCCATTCCGCGCTCGCGCATCAGGTCGCGCAGCACGTCGGGGAAGTCCGTGATGATGCCGTCCACGCCGAGGTCGATCAGCCGGGCCATGTCTGCGCGCTGGTTGACCGTCCAGGGCAGCACGGCCATCTTCAGCGCATGCGCCTGCTGCACCTCCCCGGCCGTGAGATTGGCGAACGCGGGCGACCAGACCACCGCCCCGGCAGAAGGGCCCGAGCGCGCAGCGGCAGCCTGCACCAGCAGCGGGGTGGACGCGAAGTCGCCTGCGTTCAGACCCTGCGTCCAGCGGCTGTCGCGCAGCGTCCGCGCCGTCGTGAGATAGGCCCGCGGCAAATGCGGTGCCCACTGGCCGGTCAGCGCGAGCGAGCGCCAGTCGAAGCTCTGGACCGTGACGCGCTGCGCCATGCCGGCGCGGTCGATCTCGGCCAGCAAGGCCCGCACCATCGGCTCCGGCGCAGCGGTGTCGTCCGGCCGCGTCGGGTCGAGCTTGGTTTCGATGTTGAAGCGCACCCGCGTGTCGCCGCGCGCCTTCACCATGTCGAACAGCGCAGCCAGCGTGGGGATGCGTTCGCCGTCGCGCGCCCTTTGGCCCGCGAACGGCTTGCCGTAGTTGCTGCCCGGGTTCAGGCGGCCGACGTCGTAGCGCTGCACCTGCGCCAGCGTCATCGAGCGAACCGTCGGGCCGGTCGCGGCCAGCCAGGCACCAGCCGCATCGCGCGTGTGGTCCGGGTTGAGCGCCGTGTCGTGCGAGATCACGACCACGTCGTCGGACGTGAGGCCGATGTCGAGTTCCAGCGTGGTCACGCCGAGGTCCATTGCGTTGGCGAACGCGGCCAGCGTGTTCTCCGGCGCGAGGCCGCGGCCGCCGCGATGCGCCTGCACGTCGAAGCCCGCCACCGGCGGGGCGGCAGGTGCGGCGCAGCCGGCGAGCACCACGGCGGCCAGCGGCAGGAACCAGGAACGAATTTTCATGCTCATCTCCGTCATTTGAGTTGCACCGTGATGGCAGTGTCCTGCACGGTGATCGCGCCGATCTCGTAGGTCTTGCGGCCAACGGTCAGCTCCTGCGGCTTGAAGGTGTGCAGCGGGTAGTCGCGCAGCAGCTCCTGCGTGACCACGGCGCCGATCTGCTGCAGGCGTTCGGCGTCGCGCCCGCCGACACCCTGCATCTCGATACGCTCGGCGCGCGGCTGGTCGAGCCGCAGCGCGAGGGCCACGGGGTCGTACTTGAGCGCGCTGCTGACCGACACGATGCCTTGCACGGACGTCGGTTGCAGCAGCGGGCTCGAAATGGTCAGCACCGCGGTGAGGGCTGCGCGGTTGGCACGCGCGTCGAGCCCGAGCTGCGGGTCGCGCAAGCCCACCGTGAACAGTTCGGCGTAGCGCTGCTGCACCGGAAAGCGCTTGCCGATCTGCGCCTGCAGTTCGTCGCGGCTGGCCGAGTACTCGCTGGTGAAGAAGTTGAAGCCGGCGAGGGCGCCGCTCGAGGCCGGCAGCGCGGCTGCCAGCGCGAGAAGACGGCGTCGCGCCCACACCGCCACGGCTGCGTTCGGTCGGGAAGAGGTGGTCATGGGAACATGGTGCCAGAAGCGCGTGAAGCGCGGCTGCCCCGATCCCCTGCGCCCCCCGGCGGCGCTGTCGCCTCAGTCGTGCAGCGACGACAGGAACTGCTTCAGTTCCGGCGTCTGCGGATTGCTGAACACCTCGGTCGGCGGCCCCATCTCGTGCACGCGGCCCTGGTGCATGAAGATCAGGCGGTCGCTGACCTTGCGCGCGAAGCTCATCTCGTGCGTGACCATCAGCAGGGTCATGCCTTCCTCGGCCAGCGACTCCACCACGCGCAGCACTTCGCCGACCAGTTCGGGGTCGAGCGCCGAGGTGATCTCATCGCACAGCAGCACGGCCGGTTCCATGGCCAGCGCGCGGGCGATGGCCACGCGCTGCTGCTGGCCGCCCGAAAGCTGGTCGGGCATGGCATCGAATTTTTCGGCCAGGCCCACGCGCGCCAGCAGCTTCCTGGCCTGTGCCTCGGCCTCGGGCTTCGAGCGCTTCTTGACCAGCGTCGGCGCGAGCATCACGTTCCTGCCGACGGTGAGATGCGGGAACAAATTGAAGCCCTGGAAAATCATGCCCACGTGCTGGCGCAGCTCGCGCATGGCCATGGCGCTTTCGTGCAGCAGCGGCTTGCCGTCGACCGTGAGCGAGCCTTCCTGGAACACCTCGAGTCCGTTGATGCAACGCAGCAGCGTGCTCTTGCCGGAGCCGCTCTTGCCGATGATCGCGATGACCTCGCCGCGCTTCACGGTCAGGTCGATGCCCTTCAGCACCTCGTTGGTGCCGTAGGACTTGCGCAGCGCGGTGACCTGCACGATGGGGCCGCCGAGCGTGGTGCGCGACGCGGGCACGGCCGGGGCTTCAGCGACGGTGGACATTGATCTTCCTTTCGAGGTGCTTGGCATACAAGCTGATCGGGAAACACAGCGCGAAGTACAGCAGCGCGACGCAGCTGAACACCACGAACGGCTGGAAGGTGGCGTTCGAGATCATGCTGCCCGCCTTGGTGAGTTCGACGAAGCCGATCACCGAGGCCAGCGCCGTGCCCTTGACCACCTGCACCAGGAAGCCGACGGTGGGCGCGGTCGCGATCTTCACGGCCTGCGGCAGGATCACGTGCCGCATCTGCTCGCCGAAGCTCAGCGCGAGGCTGCCGGATGCCTCCCATTGGCCTTTCGGAATCGATGCCACACAGCCCCGCCAGATCTCGGTGAGGTAGGCGCTGGTGTAGAGCGTGAGCGCCACCGTCGCCGCGGTCCACGCCGAAACCTCGACACCCAACAGCGCGATGCCGAAGTAGGCGAGGAACAACTGCATCAGCAGCGGCGTGCCCTGGAACAGCTGCACGTAGACGCTGATCGCACGGTCCAGCCACTTGCCGGCGCGCAGGCGCAGGAACAGCAGCAGCCCGCCGACGATGCCCCCGCCGACGAATGCGATCAACGACAGCGCCACCGTCCAGCGCAACGCCAGCAGCAGGTTGCGCAGGATGTCCCAGAGGGTGAACTCGTTCATGGTGTTCGCTCCGGGTTCAACGGCCGAAGAACCAGCGCGGCCCCGCCCAGTTGAGCAGGCGGCGCAGCCCGACCGACAGCGCCAGGTAGATCAGCGTGGCGATGATGAAGGCCTCGAACGCACGGAAGTTCCGGCTCTGGATCAGGTTGGCCGCATAGCTCAGTTCTTCGACCGAGATCTGCCCGCAGACCGCCGAACCGAGCATGACGATGATGATCTGGCTCACCATGGCCGGCCACACCTTCTTGAGCGCGGGCGGCAGCACCACGCGCATGAACACCTGCACCTTGTTGAGCGCAAGGCTCACGGCCGCCTCGATCTGGCCTTTCGGCGTGGCCTCGATGCCGGCGCGAATGATCTCGGTGGAATAGGCGCCCAGATTGGCGACCATCGCGATGATCGACGCCACCTCCGGCGACAGCTTCACGCCGGCGGCCGGCAGGCCGAAGAAGATGAAGAACAGCTGCACGATGAACGGCGTGTTGCGGATCAGCTCCACATAGCTGCCGACCCCCCAGCGCAGCCAGGCCGGCCCGGCGGAGCGCGCCCACGCACAGGCCACGCCCACCACCATGCCGATGATCGTGGCGATGGCGGTGAGCCCGATCGTCCACGCGATGCCCTTGGCGAGCAGGCGCCAGTCAACCAGGATGGCCCAGAAATCGAAGGTCATGGATCACACGGGCAGGTCGCCGATGCCCTTACCGAGCCACTTCTTGGACATGGCGTCGAGCGAGCCGTCCTTCTTGGCGCCGGCGATGATCTCGTTGACCTTGGCCTTCAGTGCGTCCTCGCCCTTGGCGACGCCGACGAAGCACGGGCTGTCCTTCAGCAACAGCTTGTATTCGGCGTTGATCTTCGGGTTCTTGCGGATCATCTCGGCCGCGACCGCGCCGCTCATGGCGATCGTCTGGGTCTGGCCCGCGACGAAAGCGGCGACGGTGGCGTTGTTGTCCTCGAAGCGGCGGTAGTCCACGTTGGAGGGTGCCACCTTGTTGAGCTCCTGGTCTTCCATCGCGCCGCGCGTCACGGCCACGGTCTTGCCGGCCATTTCCTTGAAGTCGGTCAGCTTGAGCGACTTGGCCGCGAACACGCCCTGGAAGAACGGTGCGTAGGCCGATGAGAAGTCGATGACCTTTTCGCGTTCGGCGTTCTTGCCGAGCGTGGAGATCACCAGGTCGGCCTTTTTCGTCTGCAGGTAGGGGATGCGGTTGGCGCTGGTCACGGGCACCAGTTCGAGCTTGACGCCCATCTTCGTGGCGATCAGGCGGGCGGCGTCGATGTCGAGGCCCTGCGGCGCCATGTCGGTGCCGACGAAACCGTACGGCGGGTAATCGGTGGGCACGGCGACCTTCAGGGTCTTCGACTTCATGATGTTGTCCAGCGCGGTCTGCGCGTGGGCGCCACCTGCGGCGAGCAGGGCGGCCGCGGCGACCGCGAGCGTGAAATGGCGTTTGGAGAAAGCGGGCTTCATAGCAGGGCTCCTAGGTAGGTCGACGGGTCGTCGGTGGGTGGGGAAGCGTCGGGCGCCTGGGTGCGGGCGCCTTTTCGCTTCTTGGGAATGCTTGTATGCAACATCGGTGCCAGCGCATCGCGCAGCTGGGCCAGCGGGTCGGCCGCGGCCTGCACGCGCAACGCAGCCTGCACCGAGCCGATGTGCGCGGCCATCAGCGCCTCTGCCGCGGCCGTGTCGCCGCGCTCGAGCGCAGCGACGATCTGGACGTGGTCTTCGCACGACTGCGCGGCGTCGTGCGACGACTGGTAGAGCATCGCGATCAGCGTGGTGCGCGCGGTGAAGTCGCGCAGCGTGTCGGCCAGCAGCGTGTTGCCCAGGCACTCGGCCAGGCACACATGGAAGTCGCCGAGCAGAAAGCTGCGGGTGCCGACGTCGGTGTCCTTGAGTGCGGCCTTCTCGCGCTGGAGGTGCGCCTTCAACTGGCGCAGTTTTGACTTGTCGATCGGCTTGGCGCTGCGGATCAGGCCGCGCTCGATCACGTGGCGGGCTTCGAAGGCCTCGCGCGCCTCTTCATGGGATGGCTCGATCACGAACCAGCCGCGCCGCGCGCTCACCGTCACGATGCCGCGCGCCGCCAGCCGCGTGAGCGCCTCGCGCACGATGGTGCGGCTGCAGTCGAACAGCATGGCCAGTTGCTGCTCGCCCAGACGCGCGCCCGGGGCGAGTTTCTGCCCCATCACCGCTTCGACGATGCGTGCACTGATTTCGGACGCGGAGATGGCCATAGGCCTGCATATCAGCAGCTTCCGTGCCAACTGGTATGCAAGATTGATGCACCAAGTTGGAAAACCGTGCGCCTGTCGCGGGCGCGGCAAGGCGCGGCGCCAATCGTGTGGATCATCCGGGGTTCGGCTCAAAACCCATCCGGAGGCACATCTTGAAGACCCGCATCACAGAACTCTTTGGCATCCAGCACCCCATCATCCAGGGCGGCATGCACTACGTCGGGTTCGCCGAACTGGCGGCGGCCGT
>SEGN01000221.1 GCA_004211245.1 Variovorax sp. | reverse complement strand
TCCTTGGTGCTCATCTTGGCCTCGGGCAGGTCGCCCGCGCGCGCATCGGCGAACTTGGTTCCGATCTTGGCCGCCTGCTTGGTGAAGGTGCCGAGCAGCATGCCCCATCCACCCTTGGCCACGTTGATGACCTTGCCGTCGATGAGGAACACCGTGGCTGGACTCGGCACCCGCAGGTCCAGCGGCACGTCGAGCAGGCCGAACGTCTCCTCGAACACGCCGCCGAGTTCGATGGCGATGGCGCCGATGTTGACGGTGAAGCCGTCGATCTGCTCGCTGGAGGCCCGGCCGCCCACGCGCCCCAGGCTCTCGACGACCAGCACCTTGCGGCCGGCGGCGACGAGGCGCGCCGCCGCGCTGAGGCCGCCGGCACCTGCGCCGATCACGACCGCGTCGTACACGGTGTTGCTTGTGTTCAAGTTGCTGACTCCTGTTGGATGGGAAAGGGGGATTGGCGGCGCGGCCCTCGATCGACTGCGACGTTCAGAATCGCGCTGCTTCCGGCGTGACCAGCGGCACGCCCAGCGCCACGCGGCGCGCCAGCCAGGGGCTCGGCCGGTAGCGTGGATCGCCCGTCTCGGCCTGCATGTTGTGCAGGATTTCGAGAACCCGTGCGCCGCCGATCTGGTCGCCCCAGGCGAGCGGACCCTGCGGATAGCCAAGACCCAGCTTCACCGCATCCTCGATGTCGGCCACGCTGGCGATACCGCGTTGCGCGATCTGCGCGGCGATGTTCACGATGGTGGCGATCACCCGCTGCGCGATGAATCCCGGGCTGTCGTTGATGAGTGTCACGGGCACCCTGTCCGCCGCGAGCAGCGCCCACGCGCCGTCGCGCGTGTCGGGCGAGGTGTTCGCTGTCAGCATGAGCGTGCGGCGCAGCGCGAGCGGCACCACGGGGTCGATGGCGACCGTGCGCGTCGCGTCCAGGCCGAGCGCCGTTGCCGCGCGCGTGGCGTCCACGCCCCATGGTTGCACGATGCACACTGCGGCGCGCGCGGCGTCTGCCGTGAGCACGGCGCCCGCATCGGACAGCAGCGCGACCAGCCCCGCGTGGCCGCTGGCCTGCGGATCGACCCACACCGACAAGGCCGAAGGAAGCGGGGGCGCGACGGGCCGGGGTTCGGCGCGACGCACGTCGCCGTCGTACACGTACCATCCTTCGCCTGTCTTTCGGCCGAACATTCCTGCGGCGACCCGAGGCGCCACCAGGGACGAGGGCCGGAAGCGCGGTTCGTGCTGAAACTGTTCGTAGATGGATGTCATCACCCGGCTCGACACGTCCAGCCCGGTGAGGTCCAGCAACTCGAACGGGCCCATGCGGAATCCCATGCCTTCGCGCAGCACATCGTCCACATCGGCCGGCGCAGCGGCCTGCTCTTCCACGATGCGCAGGCCTTCCGTGTAGAGCCCGCGTCCCGCATGGTTGACAAGGAAGCCCGGCTGATCCGCCGTCACCACGGCGCGATGGCCGGTGCCCCGCACCAGTTCGCCGAGCAGTGCCACCGTCTGCGCAGAGGTGCGCAATGCAGCGATCACCTCGACGACCTTCATCAGCGGCACGGGGTTGAAGAAATGCAGGCCGGCCACGCGCGCCGGGTGTCGACATGCGGCGGCGATGTCGGCGACGGTGAGGGACGAGGTGTTGCTGGCCAGCACGGCCGTGTCGGCCACCACGTCTTCCAGCGCACGGAACAGAGCGCGCTTGACCTCGAGATCTTCGACGATGGCCTCGATCACCACATCGCATTCGGCCAGATCGGCCATCTGCGTGCAGGCGGCCATGCCAGTGCGGATCGCCTCGAAACCCTCGGCGCTCAGGCGGCCCTTCGCCACCCCGCGTTCGATCATTCCCAGCGCAAAATCGACAGCCCTGGAGGCTGCCCCCGGCGCTGCGTCGAAGCAGCGCACGCGATGGCCGGCCTGCGCGAACAGCTGGACGATGCCGCGCCCCATCGCGCCGGCACCCACCACGCCCACGGTGGGCAGGTTCACTTTCGTCGAGATCATGAGTTCATAGGCCCTTGAAGTCGGGCTTGCGTTTGTCGAGGAACGCACGCATGCCTTCCGTCTTGTCGGCGGTGTCGAACAGCAGCAGGAACTCGCGGTTCTCCAGCGCCAGCCCGGCATCCAGTGGCAGGTCGGCGCCCTGGCGCAATGCGCGGCGCGTGGCACGCACGGCCTTTGGCGGCATGCGCGCGACCTTTCGGGCGAGCGCGGTGGCGCGTTCCAGCGCCTGCCCGTCGCCCGCCAGTTCGGCCACCAGGCCGAGCTGGAAGGCGCGCTCGCCGGTGATCATCTCGCCCGTGAGCAGCATCATGGAAGCCACCTGCTTGCCCAGCGTGCGCATCAGACGCTGCGTACCTCCCGCGCCGGGCATGATGCCCACCGAAAGCTCGGGTTGGCCAAAGCGTGCGCTGGCGTCCGCCACGATGAAGTCGCACATCATGGCCAGCTCGCAGCCCGCACCGAGCGCGAAGCCGCTCACCGCCGCGATGACGGGTTTGCCGCAGGCTGCGACCGGTGCCCAGTACTGGCCCAGGTCGATGTCGGCTACCGCCTGAGCACCCTTGTCCACCAGCAGGTTGAGGTCGGCACCGGCGGCGAACACGCCCTCGCTGCCGGTGATCACGATGACCCGGATCGTGGCATCGGCATCGAGCGTTCGCACGGCCTGTGCGATCGCCGCGCGCATCGTGAGGTCGAGCGCATTGCGCTTCTCCGGACGATGGAGCACCAAGGTGCCCACGGCGCCTTCGCGGTGGAGCAGGACGGGTTCGCTCATCGGCGGGCACCCGGCAGGCCGACGAAATCGGCGCGGCGCTTGTTCACATAGGCGTCGTGGCCTTCGATGAACTCGCTGCCGAGCAGGCACACGGCCTGATCGCTCTCTTCGCGCGAAAGCTCCTCGGCGAGCGAGCGGGAGGGGTCCTCCAGCCGCACCTTCATGCGCCGGAACGCCTCGCGCGGCAACAGTGCCATCTCGCCCGCCTGGGCCACGGCCGTGGCCATGACCTGCGCGTCGGTCACCAGCGTGTCGGCCAGGCCGATGCGGTACGCCTCGGCGCCGCTCACCGGGGAACCGTCGCACAGGATGCGGCGCGCCGCGGGCAGGCCCACGCGGCGGGGCAGCGTGAGCAGCTGGCCCCAGTCCGGCGCAAGCCCCAGTTTCAGAAACGGGAACAGGATCTTCGTGCCCTCGCCCACCACGATGCGGTCGCCCAGCAGCGCGAGGCCGATGGCCGCGCCAGCGCCGATCCCTTCGATGGCGCTGACCACCGGCACGCCGGCGCCGGCAACCAGGCGGCAGAGCACGTGGATGTGCTGCATGCGCGCGCGCGCCTGAGCAGCGCGCCGAGCGCGTCGGTCAGTTGCTGGCGCACGTCGTGGTCGATGGCGTTGCGCTTGTCAGGCCGGTTGATCAACAGGCGCGCGACGTGCGCCGCGGGGCGATCCACCAGCACCACGGGCATGCTCATGCCGAAGTCCCTTCGCGGCCGACGATGGACACCGAACAGACGTTCTGCGAAGGCTGGCCGCCCAGGTTGTGCGTGAGCCCGATCTTCGGGTCCTTCAACTGGCGCGGGCCGGCGCGGCCCTGCAGCTGCAGGTACATCTCATACAGCATGCGGATCCCGCTCGCACCGATGGGATGGCCGAAGCACTTGAGGCCGCCATCGATCTGGCAGGGGATCGCGCCGTCGGCATCGAACTTGCCGTCGAGCACGTCGCGCACGGCCGCGCCTTCGGCGGAGAGACCCAGGTCTTCCATCGTGACGAGTTCGGTGATCGAGAAGCAGTCGTGCACCTCGGTCATGCTCACTTCCTCGGCCGGCTTGCGGATGCCGGCTTCGGCGTAGGCCTTGCGCGCGGCGATGCGGGCGGTGTGCACGTAGCTGCCGTCCCATTCGTTCGAGTGCATTTCCCAGCCATTGGAGACCGCGACCTGCAGCGCCTTGAAGGTGACCAGGTCGCGCTTGCCGAGCGAGCGTGCGATATCGGGCCGCGTGACGATCACCGCGGCCGCGC
Organism: Variovorax sp.; assembly: GCA_004211245.1. GTDB lineage: Bacteria > Pseudomonadota > Gammaproteobacteria > Burkholderiales > Burkholderiaceae_C > Variovorax. Next base: position 4,507 of record SEGN01000221.1, on the reverse strand, counting down.
CGTCCGAAACGCCTGCACAGTCGAACAATCCCAGCGGCTCCGCGATGATCGGCGCCTTGAGCACCTGCTCCTCGGTGACGGCCTGGCGGAAATGCGCCTTGGGATTTTTTGCGCCATTGGCGTGGCTCTTGACCGACACCCGCGCGATGGCGCGCTTGAGCAGCGCCGGATCCACGTTGTGCTTGCGCTGATAGGCCGAGGCGAGCTGTGCGAAGTTGGCCGGCGCCACCGCGTTGGGGTACCACTGCGGAATGTAGGTGCCCACGGCGGACACCGGCAGCCCGCCGTAGCCAGTGTCCTTGAGCTTCTCCACGCCCATTGCGATCGCGATGTCGCAGGCGCCCGCAGCGACCGCGTAGACCGCGGCACGGATCGCCTCCGAGCCGCCGGCGCAGAAGTTCTCCACGCGCGTCACGCCGATGTTGGGCAGGCGCAGCGCGATCGCCATCGGCGTGCCCCCGCGGCCGGTGCCCACGTCGTCCATGTGGGTGGAATACCAGGCGGCGTCCAGCTGCTCGGGGGAGATGCCGGCGTCCGCCATGGCCTCGCTGTAGGCCTCAACCATGAGGTCTTCGGGGCTCGCGTCCCAGCGCTCGCCGAACTTGCTGCATCCCATGCCGAGGATGGCGACCTTGTCCTTGATGCCGATGGCCATGACTTACTCCTTCGATTGCGTGGGTTCGGCGCCGGAAGCCACGGGTGTGGCTTTCCAGAAGTAGCGCGTGAAGCCGCGCAACTCGTCGATGTCCTTGATCCGGAACGCCATTTCGACCTCGGTGCCGGAGGCGACATCGCCCTTCGCCACGTCGGTGAACTCCATCAGGATGCGGCCGCCGCCGACGAAGTCGACCTGGCCGTACTGGTGCGGCGGCGCCCGGTGGAACGAGAGCGATTCGGCCGACCAGCTCAGCACGTGGCCCCGACGCTCCGCGAGCTTGTAGGGCCTCTGCGTGTCCTGCAGCGGCCTGCCCTGGTCGTAGGAGATGCGCGAGGGCGGGAAGTGCACGGCACCGGTCACCTCGCAGCGCCCGGCCACCAGCCCCAGGATGGCGGTCCGATGGCGATAGGCGGTGCTCAACGCGGTCTTGCGATCCTGCTCGCCACGCATGCCGCGCTCGAGACGCAACTGCCCGCCGAACGACAGGAACTTGGTGTAGTTGCTTTCTTCCACCCCGCGCGCAAGCCAGCCCGCCACGCCGCGTGCGGGTCGGAATGACTGGATGGCGGGCGTCACGCGCAGCACGATGGCCTGCGCGCCTGCGCCGAACTGGGCCAGCAGGACGTGCTCGCCGGGCCGGGCGCGCCCCAGCACCGCGGCCAGCATGAGCAACGCGTGCGGCGTACCGGTCTCGCCGACGGTGGAGGCAAGGGAATCGGCGATGGCCTCGGCGCGGATGCCGCAAGCCTTGGCGAGCTGCACGTCCATCTTCGCGAAGGTGGTCGGAAAGATGAAGTGGTCGATCGATCCGGCTTCCACGCCGGCCTTGCGCAGGGCGTTGGCAATGGCACGCGGGCCGAGCTTGACGATGCCTTCATCGCGCACCCAGCGCTCTTCCCAGTGGTAGTCGATTTCCTCGCCGGCCAGGCGGAAATGGTCCACGAAATCGACCGTGATCGTGTCGCCCCCGAGGTACTCGGCGATCACGTCGGTCGTGCCGATCGCGAGTGCGGCGGCGCCGTCGCCATAGTCCAGTTCCTGCGAGCTGGCTGCGCGGGTCTTGCGATGGTCGGTGGCAATCACCAGCGCGTCACCGCCGCGGGCATTCACGCGATCCATCGCACCCATCACCGCGCTGAGCGCAGCGCTCGGCGAGCCGCCCATGTCGAGCGCCTCCACGCCCTCGTCCAGCGTGAGCGCCTCGCACACCACGCCGGCATTGAGCCGCTCGGCAAACGGCAGCGTGCTCGAAACCAGCTGGACGCTGCGGATGTGGCCGCGCTCGTCGGCCGCGCCCAGGCAGTCGCGCGCAGCCGCCACCGCCATCGTGATGCTGTCCTCGTCCCAGTTGGCCATCGAACGCGTGCCCTTGCGGCCCGCGAACTGCGGTGCATACCAGGCGTTCGCCTGTGCCACGGCCTGGCGGCTCAGACGCAGCCGGGGAATGTAGCTGCCGTAGCCGGTGATGCCTGCTGTCATGTTTCTCTTTCTGTTGCGAAATGGCCGCGAACGAAGCGGCCCATGTCGTCGATGGCCGCGCGCGCTTCGGGCAACTGCGCCGGGAACTGCTGGAAGACGTGGATCATGTGGTCCCAGACCTGCAGCGTGGCATCGACCCCCGCCTTCCTCGCGCGCGCCACGAAGTCGCGCGAGTCGTCCAGCACGGTCTCGCGGTCGCCCACCTGCGCGAGCAGCGGGGGCAGGCCCTTGAGGTCCGCGAACAGGGGCGAGACCAGCGGATCCGCAGGGTTGCCTTCCTTGCCCAGGTAGTTGCGGGCCATGGCCACGATCATCGGGCGCTGATGGATCGGATCGGTGGCGGCGCGCGTGCCATAGCTCGCACCGGAGGCCGTGAGATCGGTCCAGGCCGACATGAGAACGGCAGCGGCGGGCAGTGCCTGACCGGCATCGCGCAGCCGCAGCAGCAGGCTCAGCGCCAGGCCGCCGCCGGCGGAGTCGCCCGCCAGCGCGATGTGGTCCGGCGGGAAGCCCTGGTTTGTGAGCCAGCGGTAAGCCGCCGACGCGTCATCGAGCGCGGCGGGATAACGGTGTTCCGGAGCGAGACGGTAGTCCACGCCCAGCACCCGGCATTGCGCGGCGGCGGAAAGGCCGCTCATGAGCTCGCGGTGCGAGACCAGCGAGCCGACCTGGAAGCCACCGCCGTGAAAGTAGAGGATGGCGCGCTGTGCGTCGACGATCCCCGGTGCGCCGACCCACTGGGCCTTCACGCCGCCGGCGTCGACGTCCTCGATCAGCGCGTCGACCTGCGCGCCACCGAAGAGTTCGTCCCAGTCCTGGCGCATCTGCGCCACGGGGGTGTCGCGCTTCCAGCTGCCGTACACCTTGCGCACGCGGTCGATCGCTTCGTCCACCGGCGTGCTCATGCACCGCACCCCATGCCGCCGGAGACGCCGATCACCTCTCCCGTGATGAAGCCCGCTTCTGCCGAAGCCAGGAACGCGACCGTGGCCGCCACCTCTTCCGGCGTGCCGAGGCGCCCGACCAGCGTTGCGTCGGTCATGGCGTGCAGGAGTTTGTCGCCGCCCTGGTCCAGTGCCTGTCGCAGCAACGGCGTGTCGATCGGGCCGGGCGCGATCACGTTGGCGGTGATGCCCTTGGTGCCGTTCTCGCGCGCGATGGAACGGGTGAAGGCGATGACGCCGCCCTTGGCCGCTGCGTACACCGCGCCGCCGCGCGAGCCGAGGCGGCCTGCCTCGGACGCGATGTTGATGAGCCGGCCGAACCCTGCCGACTGCATCGCCGGCAACGCCGCGTGCGTGGTGGCGAACACCGATTCGAGGTTGATCGCGATCAGGCGGCGCCAGTCCTCGGGCGAGGTGCGGGTGAAGAAGGCGTGCTGGTCGACACCGGCGTTGTTCACCAGGATGTCGAACGGGCCCTGTTGGGCCATGACCGCGCTCACCTGCGCCAGGTCGCTCACGTCGAGCCGGACGGCACTCGCGGCGATCTCCTGCGCGAGCGTCTGCGCGGTGGCGATGTCCAGATCGGCGATCGTCACTTGTGCGCCATCGGCGGCCAGGCGGCGTGCGATGGCCGCGCCGATGCCCTTGGCGCCACCGGTGACGAAAGCCTTGCGCCCGGCAAGCGGCAGGGTGGATGCGACCCTGTTCATCGGCCGGTGAAGGTGGGTGCGCGCTTTTCGATCACCGCGGCCAGGCCTTCGCGCGCATCGGCCATGCCGGAGAGCTGGGCCTGCATGCGGTTCTCCTCGGGCATGCAGGCATCCACGCCGGAACCCAGGCCGTTCCACAGAAGGCGCTTGGTGCCCGCGAGCGCGGCCGGTGCGCCGGCGGCAAGCTGGCGCGCCAGCGCGAAGGCTTCGTCGATCAGTTTGTCGTCGTCCACCACGCGCGAGATGAGGCCCATGTCCAGCGCCTCGCGTGAAGTGATCACGGGATTGAGCAGGAGGATCTCCATCGCCTTGCGCAGCCCCACCAGGTGGGTGAGCGTGACGGAGACGCCGGCGTCCGGCACCATCGCGACCCGCGTGGCGCCCGCCAGGAACTTCGCAGAGGCGGCCGCGACCACCATGTCGGACGAACACACGAGGCCCATGCCGCCGCCGCCCGCGGCGAAACCCTGCACGGCGCTCACCACGGGCGCGTTCAGCCGCATCATCATCGAGGCGACGATCTGCAGGTAAGACGTGGCGACGCGGATGTAGTCCGGCAGGTCCTCGCCCTTGGACAGGAAGGTGTGCACGTCGCCACCGGCACAGAAGTTCCTGCCCTCCCCGGTGATCAGCACGGCGCGGACGCGACCGTCGCCGTGCACGCGCGCCATCACCGCATGAAGGGCGGTCAGCATGTCCATGTCCAGGCCGTTGGC
>SEGN01000220.1 GCA_004211245.1 Variovorax sp. | reverse complement strand
GCTTCGTACAGGCCGATGGTCATCACGTCGAACTGGCCGCCCTTGGTGGCGATGTCGGTCGTCACGCGCTGGCGCAGCGTGCCTTCTTCCAGCGTGACCCACTTGAGCTTGATGTCGGGGTTGGCCTTCTCGAAGATCGGCGTGAGCTTCTGCATCTCGATCATGTGGCCGTTGTTCACGGTGGCGATGACGAGTTCGGTGGCGGCTTGCGCCAGACCTGCGCTGGCGAGTGCGACGACCAGGCCGGCCTTGATAAAACGCTTCATGTGTGTGTCTCCTTGTGGCAGCGACCCTGCTGTCGCCGTGGCCGGATTCTGGAGACTCACCGTTGCGCTTTTGGTACTTCGATGGTCGCTCCCAATACTTTCATGCACCGATCGCCTAGGAGATTCCCTAGCGCCGGCAAGACAGGATGTGACCCGAATCGCCGCCGCCATGAAAAAAGGGCCGCGGTGGCGGCCCCTCGGAACGTTGGCGAACGCTCAGGAAACCAGTTCGCCGTGGGCGTTGGATTCGGTGGCGCCCGGCTGCACCCAGAAGTAGATCAACACGAGGATGCCGATCAGCGGGATCAGCCACGATGGCCACGATGAACTGGAACAGGAAGAACCACCAGAACTCGGAGCGGCGTGCGCGGCCGCTGAAGTCGACGTACTTGCTCAGGCAGACCTGAACCGCTTGCATGAAATTCATGTGAACAACTCCTCTTTTTGGATCCCACGGGAAAACCCCGTGGTCATCATATCGGCGGGTTGTTCAGGCAAGGCGACAAATCAGGCGGGCCGCAGGCGAGCGAGCAGGCCTGCCGTCGAGGCGTCGAGGCCACTCGCGTCGCCCGACCCGAGCCGTGGCTCGATGTCGCGCGCCAGCACCTTGCCGAGCTCCACGCCCCATTGGTCGAAACTGTTGATGCCCCACAGCGCTCCGCTGGTGAATACGCGGTGCTCGTACATGGCCAGAAACGCCCCCAGCGCCTCGGGTGTGAGCTTCTCGAACACGAAGAAGCTGCTCGGCCGGTTGCCAGGAAAGTTCTTGTGCCCGCCGGCGTCGGCCTTGCCGACCATGAGCGCCTGCGCCTGCGCGATGCAGTTGGCCAGCAGCTTGGCATGGTGCCCCTCGAGGTCGTGCGACGCGTCGCGCACCGCGACGAACTCCAGCGGCGTGACGTCCGTGCCCTGGTGCAGCATCTGGAAGTACGCATGCTGCCCGTTGGTGCCGGGTTCGCCCCACAACACCGGCGAGGTGCCGTAGGGCAACGACTTGCCATCGAGGTCGACCTGCTTGCCATTGCTCTCCATCTCCAGCTGCTGGAGGTACGCCGGCAGGCGCTTCAGGGCGCTGTGGTACGGCGCGATGCTGCGCGTCGTGAAGCGGTGGAAGTTGCGGTACCAGACGTCGAGCAAACCGAGGCGAACCGGCAGGTTGCGCTCCAGCGGCGCGGTGCGGAAATGCGCGTCCATCGCGTGCGCGCCGGCCAGCAGGCGCTTGAACCCTTCGCCGCCGATGGCCAGTGCGATCGGCAGCCCGATCGCCGACCACAGCGAGTAGCGTCCGCCGACCCAGTCCCAGAAGCCGAAGGTGGTGGAGATGCCGAACTGCTTCGCAGCCTCGACGTTGGTGGTGAGCGCGGCGAAATGGCCCGCGATGTCGTTGCCGCCCGACTGCTCGTACCAGCGCCTGGCCGACAGTGCGTTGGTCATGGTCTCGGCGGTCGTGAAGGTCTTCGAGGCGATCAGGAACAGCGTGTGCTCGGGCGCCAGGCCCTTGAGCACGCCGGCCAGCTCATGGCCGTCGACATTCGAGACGAAGTGGAAGTGCTTGCCCGGCGCCACGAACTCGGCCAGCGCCAGCACCGCCATCTGCGGACCCAGGTCCGAACCGCCGATGCCGATGTTGACCACGTCGGTGATCGTATGGTCGCTGCGCACGCGCTCGGCATAGGCCAGCATGGCGTCGAGTGTCTGCATCACCTCCGGCGTGGCGGTGGGGCTGCGCAGCAGCGTGTGCAGCACGGCGCGGTCTTCGGTCCGATTGATGTGCTCGCCCGCGAACATCGCGTCGCGGTGCGCCTCGAGTCCGCATTCGCGCGCCAGGGCCATCAGGAGCGCCTCGGTGGGCGCGTCGATCAGGTTCTTCGACAGGTCGGCGAACACATGCGGGGCTTCCTGGCTGAAGGCGGCGAAGCGGCCTGCATCGGCGGCGAACGCATCGCGCAGGTCGAAGCCGCGCCCCGCCATGTCGTAATGCGCATGCAGCTTGGCCCAGCCCGGCGCCTGGTCGCAACGCACGGTCATGCGGCACCCATGAGCTTTTCGAGCTTGACCGCATCGGCCGCGAAAGCGCGGATGCCCTCGGCCAGCTTCTCGGTGGCCATCGCGTCCTCGTTGAGCGCGAAGCGGAAGGCCGGTTCGTCGAAGGTGGCCTTGGGGATGTCGAGCGATTTCGCGCCGTTCGCGTCGAGCGCACGGGCCAGCGGCGCATCGCTCGCGGCCAGCTCGGCCAGCAACTCGGGGCTGATGGTGAGCAGGTCGCAGCCTGCCAGCGCCGCGATCTGGCCCACGTTGCGGAAGCTCGCGCCCATCACCTCGGTCGCGATCCCGTGGTGCTTGTAGTAATCGAAAATCTCGCGCACCGACTTCACGCCGGGGTCGTTGGCGCCGGCACTGGCGGCCTCGTCCCATTTCGCGCCGGCCGACTTCTTGTACCAGTCGTAGATCCGGCCAACGAAGGGCGAGATGAGCTTCACGCCGGCCTCGCCACAGGCCACTGCCTGGGCGAACGAGAACAGGAGCGTCAGGTTGCAGTGGATGCCCTTCTGCTCCAGCACCCTCGCAGCCTGAATGCCTTCCCAGGTCGAAGCGATCTTGATCAGCAGCCTCTTCTCGGTGTCGATGCCCTCGGCGCGGTACATCGCGACGATGCGCTCGCCACGCGCAATGGTGGCGGCGGTGTCGAACGACAGGCGGGCATCGACTTCGGTCGACACGCGGCCCGGCACGAGCGTGAGGATCTCGGCTCCGAAGCGCACCAGCAGGCGGTCGATCACCTCGTCGATCGGCTTGCCGGCGTGTTTCTTCACCGCCTCGTCGAGCAGAGGCCGGTATTCCGGCTTCTGCACGGCCTTGAGGATCAGCGACGGATTGGTGGTCGCATCCTGCGGTTTGGAGACACTGATCTGTTTGAAATCACCGGTGTCGGCGACAACGGTGGTCCACTGGCGGAGGGCGTCGAGTTGGTTCATTCAAACATTATGGGATGCATCCGGCCCACGCGCCGACAGGGGGTGTCGTCGGTCGCTGACGGCGCCGGCCGACAGGGCACGCGACGATCGACCGATTCCATCCAGAGGAGCGACCCATGTCTTTCCGTTCCAGGCGTGATCCCGCGCCGCATGACGATCCGGTTCCGTTCGATGACCATTCCACCAGCACGTCGATCGCCACGCTGGCGGCCGCGTTCTGTGTCGGCGGTGCGCTCGCGCTGCTCGCCTTGACCACGGCGCGCAATGCCAGGGCGCACGCGCCGGCGGGGCCGGCCGATGGGGCGCCGCTCATGCGCGCGCCGCTTCAGGTGGTCGCGCCGGTCGACCTCAAGCGCTACGCCGGCATGTGGCACGAACAGGCTCGCCTTCCAAACCGCTTCCAGAAGAAATGCACCGGGCCGGTGACGGCCGACTACACGCTGCTGGACGACGGCAGTGTCGAGGTGCGCAACCGCTGCGTGCTGGCCGACGGCAGTTTCGATGAGTCGGTCGGCTCGGCGAGGGTCGTGCCAGTGCCGGGCCAGCCCGGCGCAGGCAGGCTGGAGGTGCGGTTTGCGCCGGAATGGCTGTCCTGGCTGCCGATTGTTTGGGGCGACTACTGGATCCTGAAGCTGGACCGCGACTACCAGGTTGCACTGGTCGGGACACCGAACCGTGAATACCTCTGGGTTCTGTCGCGCGCCCCGCGACTCGATGCGGCCACGCTCGATGCCGAACTGGAATACGCCCGCACGCTGGGTTTTGCCGTGGACAGGATGATTCGGACCGGCGACGCGGCGCCGGCCGGCAACCCGCTCGGCAACTGAGTCAGCCGCCCGGCACCACCGACACCCCGTGGGTGCCGAGCGTCAGCGTGGTCTCGGCGCCCGCGGCAAGCGGCCGCGCCAGATCGCTCGAGACGACGAACACCGGGCCGATCGGCGTGTCGAAGCCGTATTCGTAGAAGCCGCCTAGGTAGGCCGCCTTGCGCAGTGTCGCGGGGAGCCCGCCCGGCGCCCCGATCAGCCAGGCCTCGGGCCGTACCGCGACCTTGACGGCGCCGGACGCCACGGCGTGCCGTGGCGTCAGAGTCAATGGCCCCATGGTCACCTGGCCGTCTGGCCTGGCCGTGGCCGGAAACACCATCGCCTCGCCCATGAAACCGGCAACGAACTCGCTCTCGGGCCGGCCATACAGCTGCTCGGGCGTGCCGCGCTGCGCGATGACGCCGTGGTCCATCACGATGATCTGGTCACTGACCGCGAGGGCTTCGCTCTGGTCGTGCGTCACGTAGGCCACCGTCAGCTTCAGGCGTTGCTGGATCGACCGGATCTCTTCGCGCATCTCGCGGCGCAGGCGCGCGTCGAGGTTCGACAAGGGTTCATCGAACAGCAGCACCGCGGGCTCCAGCACCAGGGCGCGAGCCAGTGCCACACGTTGCTGCTGGCCGCCCGAGAGTTCGCTCGGCAGCCGCTCGTCGAAGCCGACCAGGCCGACGCTCTTGAGCGTCTCGCGCGCCCGTCGCGCGATCTCGTCCTTCCTGACGCCGCTCATCTTGAGCCCGTAGCCCACGTTCTCGATCACGTTCATGTGCGGGAACAGCGCGTAGCTCTGGAACATCATGCTCACGTTGCGCTCCGCCGGCCCAAGCGTGGTGACGTCGCGTCCGCCCATGATGATGGCGCCCGAGGTCGGCGACTCCAGCCCCGCGATCATGCGCAAGGTGGTGGTCTTGCCGCAACCCGAAGGGCCGAGGATGGTGGTCAGCGTGCCGACCGGCACGTCGAAGCTGATGCCCTTGACCGCCAGCGGCGCCGAAGGGTCGGTGCCGTAGCGCTTGGTGACGTCGCGGAATTCGATGCCGTTGCTCATGAGTCTTTTCTTTCAATGCGCTGCAATGACCGGCGCGCCCGTCTTGCGGCGCCCCAGCTTGCGCTCCCCCACCAGGAACTGGATCAGTGCGATGGCGGCTGACATCAGGACGATCAGCACCGTGCAATACGCCAGCGCCACGCCATAGTCGCCATTGCCGACGCGGCCGATGATGTAAGTGGTGGCGAGTTCGTTCTCGGCCGTCACCAGGAAGATCACCGCGCTCACGGTCGTCATGGCGCGCACGAAGCTGTAGACCAGCGCCGCCACCAGCGCCGGCTTGAGCAACGGCAGCACCACCCTGAACAGCGTCTGCGAGGTCGATGCGCGCAGCATCAGCGAGGCCTCGTCGAGCGAGCGGTCGAGCTGCTTGAACGCGGCGGTGCCCGCCCGCACGCCCACCGGCAGGTTGCGGAACATGAAGCACAGCACGATGATCAGCCCCGTCCCCGTGAGCTCGAACGGGGGCACGTTGAAGGCCAGGATATAGCTCACTCCCAGCACCGTGCCCGGGATCGCGAAGGCCAGCAGCGCGCCGAACTCGAACGCGCCCTGCCCCTTGAACTCGTTGCGCGCCAGCAGCCAGGCGATCAGCAGGCCGAGCGCCGCGGTGATCGGCGCCGAGATGCCCGCCAGCTTCAGCGTGGTCAACAGCGA
>SEGN01000687.1 GCA_004211245.1 Variovorax sp. | reverse complement strand
GCTTCGCCGCTGTTGCCGGCACGACCGGTGCGGCCGATGCGGTGGACATAGTCTTCGCTGACGTTCGGAATCTCGTAGTTCACGACGTGCGGCAGTTCGTCGATGTCGATGCCGCGGGCTGCGATGTCGGTGGCCACCAGCGCACGGATGTCGCCGCTCTTGAAGCCCGCCAGCGCCTGCGTGCGCGCGCTCTGGCTCTTGTTGCCGTGCAGCGCCATCGCTTCGATGCCGTTCTTGGTCAGGAACTCGGCGACGCTGTTGGCGCCGAACTTGGTGCGCGTGAACACCAGCACCTGGCTCCAGTTGTTCTCGTTGATGATGTGCGCGAGCAGTGCCTTCTTCTTGCCGCGACCGACCGGATGGATCACCTGCGAGATGCGCTGCACCGTGGTGTTGCGCGGCGTGACCTGCACGCTCTGCGGGTTCTTCAGCAGGTTGGCGGCCAGGTCGCGGATTTCGTCGCTGAAGGTGGCGGAGAACAGCAGGCTCTGCTTGTCCTTGGGCACCAGCGCGAGGATCTTCTTCACGTCGTGGATGAAGCCCATGTCGAGCATGCGGTCGGCTTCGTCGAGCACGAGGATCTGGACCTGTGCCAGGTCGAGCATGCCTTGCTGCTGCAGGTCCAGCAGGCGCCCGGGCGTGGCCACGAGGATGTCGACGCCCTTCTTGAGCTTGCTGATCTGCGGGTTCATGCCGACGCCGCCGAAGATCACGGTGGAGTCGAGTTCGAGGTACTTGCCGTAGGTGCGGACCGACTCTTCGACCTGCGCCGCGAGTTCGCGCGTGGGGGTGAGCACGAGGGCACGGATGCCGACGCCGCCGAACTTGTTGGTCGCGGTGGGCGAGGTGCTGAGCTTGTGCAGCATCGGCAGCGTGAAGGCGGCCGTCTTGCCGGTGCCGGTCTGTGCGCCTCCGAGCAGGTCGTGGCCGTCGAGCACCACCGGAATCGCCTGGGCCTGGATCGGCGTGGGCGTGTCGTAGCCGTGCTCGTGCACAGCCTTCAGGATGGCCGGGGCCAACTTCAGTTCATCAAAGTTCATTGGGAGCAAATAGCGCCTTCCATG
>SEGN01000686.1 GCA_004211245.1 Variovorax sp. | reverse complement strand
ACGCTCTTGAAGCTGAACTGCTTGCTGCGTTGCCGTTCGTAGATGCTCTGCGCGTCGTCGTACAGGAGCAGCAGGCTGTTGGTGCTCGGGTCGACCATCTGCGTCACCAGCTTCAGCCATTCGGGGCGGAAGTCGTGGCCTTCGTCGATGAGCACGGCGAGGTACTGGCCCGACGGGATGTGCTTGCGGTCGACGGCGCGGATCACGCGGTCGACCATGTCGTCCATCTTGGCGCCCACTGCCATCTTGTTCGGCGGTAGCTCCTGGCCGAAGGCGACGAGTTGCTGTCGGCACCACTTGTGGAAGTTGCGCACGTGCACGCGCTCGTTCAAACCCTTGGCTTCCATCATCGACGCGAGCTTCACGGCCAGCGGCTCGTTGTAGCAAAGCACGAGGATCGGCTTGCCGTCGCTCGCGGCCTTGGCAAGGTACTCGGCGCGGTAGCCGAGAATCATGGTCTTGCCCGAGCCGGCCACGCCGTGGATCACGCGGTGGCCGTCGCCCAGGCTGCGCGCCAGTTGCTCTTGCTGCAGATCCATCACTTGCATGATGTCGGGCAGCGCATCCGCATCCGCCTTCTCGTCGCTCGTGAACAGACTGCTCTGCGTTGGCACGCGCACTTCGGGAAACAGGATCCAGCGCACGCGGTCGATCTGCGGCAGCGACAGCACGCCGCGCATCAGCGTCGGGAACATGCCCCACAGGCGGCTCTGCAGTTCTTCGGCGTCCGCGCTTTCCGTCATCTCGTCGGCACAGATCACGCGATGCGGTTCGATGGCCCGATGCAGCTCCGCCGTGTCGAACTGCTTGCGCGTGATGTGCGTGAACACCACGCCGTAGCTCCACGGAAAGGTCAGCATGCCCTGCCACTTGCCTTCGGGCTGCACGAGTTGCTTGTCCTTGCAGAGCGCATCGACCACCTGGTGCGCGTAGTGCCGGGCTTGCTCGCTCGGGTTGATCACGCTCTTGGGCACGCCGCCCGGAATGATTTCCCAGGTCTGCTTGCTGGCCTGGCGGATGGTGTCGAGCCGCCAGTCCTTCACTTCCAGAATCAGCAGGCCGCG
>SEGN01000018.1 GCA_004211245.1 Variovorax sp. | reverse complement strand
TCGGCGATGTCCACATCGAAGCCGGTGGGCTTGCCGTCGGCCGTCTTGAAGGTGAAGGGTTCGTAGGTCGGATCGATCGCGACCTTGAGCTCGGGCATCTCGGCCGGCGCCGGGGCCGGGGCCGGCGCTGCCGTCGGTGCGGGAGCGGGCGCGGCGGCAGGCGCCGGGGTTTCGGTCTTGCCACAGCCCACCAGGGCGGCCGCAGCGATCAGGCTGAGGGAAAGCAGAACGTGTTTCATGGAAGTTCTTTCACAGGCCGCCTTGGCGACGACCAGAGGGTTGTTTGCAGGCGATGGATTGTAGGTGCAGGGTAACGAAGCGCCCGAAGAAGGACTGCCGTGCTGGCGCCTGGAGGGGAGCGTTCGTGACAGCGATCGGCCAGCAAGTTCCAGGCCGGACGCAACTCCATCTTTAACTTAACATAATATACATCGTAGCATCTCAAACCAATGGTTCGAATCCAGCCCCGACTAACATGAGGGTCGGCAGGGATTCATGTAAAAAACCGCAGAAACAAGCTTAAGTCCCTGTCCCCGTTGACTTTTTTGACTCTCGCTTGACTGATCGATGGGCCACTTCATCCGGGTTTTTCGCCGCCAACCCAGGACCAGGTGCCGTCGCACTGAATCGCTCCAGCATGCTGGCCACGACCTGCTCTTGCGCCGTGACGGATGACCTGGCCGTCGCCAGTGCCAGCTCCAGCTGCTGCTTCGCAGTGAGCAGTCCATCGACCTTGGCCTGCAACTGCTCGTTCGTGGTGCTGAGCTGCTGGATGGCCGCATCCTGCTCTACCAGGCGCCGCCCCAACTCCTCGGTGCGCCTTTGTGCAAACCCCAGCTCATCCTTGAGCGGCCGCAGGCCCCGCATCTCTTCCTGGGCTTGATGCAGATCGCCTTGGGCGCGCGACAAGTCACCCAGCAGGCGCGCGTTGTCCTGCAGGGCGTGGACGGCCTCCTGCTGCTTGGTGGCCAAGGTCTCGTTCACGGTGCGCACCTCGGCCTGCAGGTACTGCACCTGCTGCTCATGCTTGCGCTGGTCCTCGTCGCGCTGCTCCTTGCTGGATTGCCGGAAATGCTCCAGCGCCTGGCGCGCATGCTGGTGCTTTTCTTCCAGGGATTGGCGATGGCGTTCTTCGGCCACGAGGCGCTCCTGCAGGTCGACCACCTGCTGGGCGAGCTGCGTGCATTCGAGGGTCTTGCGGCTCAGCGCTTCGCTGGTTTTGCCGTGAGCGGTCTTTTCCTCGGCCAGCGCCCGTTGGGTTTGCTCCAGCTGCTGGCGGGTGGCCTGCGCCTCGGTTTTCAGGGCCGCGGCAACTTGCTGGTGCTGCGTGAGCTGCTCGGCGTGCCGGGCCTGCGCCGCAGTGACCCGCTCCTCGGCTTCCTCGTTGACGCGGGCGGCCAGGCGGACCACCAGGTCCTGGAGGATTTGTAGATCCCGGCTCTGGCCATGGCTCACCTCTTTATTTCGTACCGAAGTATGTACCATGATATTACATACTATTTTTTAGGTCAATGAGTTGGAGTTTTCTATCAAACTAACACTGGGTAATGGTAGATTATCCAATGTGATGCTGGTTTGGGGGTCGATTTAGATGTGGCGCGGGTAAGGCGTAACGCGATCAGACCTGCTGCTGCGCCGCGGAAACTCACCCCGTCGCGTTCGCGCACAACAACGCTGTAACCGCACGCATGGGGGCACGGCTGCTAGCAGCCTGCTGAAATACCAAGGGCTGAACCCGGGTTGGCGTCACTGGAATCGTGATGTCGGTGCCTTGGTCGTTCGTGAGGGTCTGAATATGCGTTTGGACCTCGATTTAACCCGCGCAAACGCTGTTTTGCACCCTTTGTGCGCTCATCGCGCGCCCTGCAGACGGACCTGTCCCAGTGAACGCATGCGCACGAGGTTGTAGGCAGCCATGTTCAGCACGAACAGCTGAGCGACCTTCTTGATCCCGCGCACCATCACTTGACGGACTTGACCGATCGTCTTGGCCCATCCGAAGCCTTGCTCGATGCGTTTGCGACATTGCATCGACGCGCCATAGCCTGCTGTCTGGGCAATCTCATCGGGCACCGCCGAGCGCCGCCCTGATTTGTTCTGCGCCACGTGCGGTGCAACCTTGAGTCGGTGCAACTCACCGACAAACTCCGCCGCGTCGTACCCCTTGTCTGCGCCCAGGGTGATGGCCACTTCTGGATTGGTCTGCCGCACGTCATTGATCATCTCCTTGGCCGCTACGCGCTCGGCATAACCATCGGCCTGCGTGCCCATGGCATTGACGATCAGGCCGTTGCGGTTCTCCATGAGCGTGTGCCCCATGAAGCGCATTTCGCTGGCAGTCTTGCCCTTGCGGTACAGCCGGCTGTCAGGATCGCTCTTGGATTCGTGGGTGTCGTTGCTGCGCGGGTGGCCGCGGAAGTCGCTGCCACCGCTGCCACCTCCATCGCCGTCCTTGGGCACAAAGCTCTTGTGGCTGGCCCAGGCCTGGATCAGCGTGCCGTCCACGCTGAAGTGTTCTTTGGACAACCAGTTCCTGCGCTGGGCCTGCGCGAGCACCTGGTTGAAGAACGCTACCACCGCGTCGTGCTCTATCAGCCGCTGGCGGTTCTTGCTGAACACCGTAGGCACCCAGACGCTGTCTTCCATCGAAAGCCCAATGAACCAGCGAAACAGCAGGTTGTATTGCACCTGCTCCATCAGCAAGCGCTCCGAGCGAACCGAGTACAGAACCTGCAGCAGCATCGCGCGCAGCAGCTTCTGCGGCGCGATGCTGGGACGCCCGCCCTTGCTGGCGTCTTCATACATGCCTGCAAACAGATCTTCGAGCTCGACGAGTGCGTCGTTGACCATCGCGCGAATGGCTCGCAGCGGGTGCGTCGCCGGCACGAAGTCATCGAGTTTCTTGATGCTGAACAGGCTTTCGGTGAAGGTGTCGGATCCGCGCATGCCGCATTGTCCTGCCTACGCCTTCGTCTGGATCAAGTCACGGGGCTTGCGTCGAAGTATTTCAGCAGCCTGCTAGGTGGGAAAGTACGAAGCCATTTCCTCATTGCCCACCGAGGAATCGGCCAATCCGGCGCATCTCAAGCGGACCCTGGCCTATCAGAAGATTTCGTCCTCGCCACCGTCCCCGTCTTGCCGGACGCAACCGGACGAATGCCGTGGGCCAGCAGCCCGATGAAAATGTCGGCAACCTCATCGCCACGCAGGCGACCTTCTGCGTGGAACCACTGGGAAATCCCGCCGACGGCCCCCATGAACCAGAACACCGCCAGCTTGGCATCGCACGGCGCGATGGACCCGTCTCGAACGCCATCCTCGAACACCTGGCGCAACTCCAGATCGAACTTGCGGCGCCTCGCGGTGATCTTCTTCTGATCCGCCGCCGTCATCGCCGAGAAGTCGTGGAGGATGGCGGGGGCCCCCATTTCGTCGGTCAGCAGTGAGATGTAGTTCTTGATGAAGGTCGCGATGCGTTCATACCCCGTTGTTTCCGAGGCAATGGCATCTTTCAGGACCTGGTCTCCGAGCCTCATCGACAGCTCGTGGCACTCGTAGATCAGTTCCTGCTTGTTCTTGAAGTAATAGTAGAGCGCAGGCTTCGTGACGTTGAGCGCGGCGGCAATTTCGTCCAGGGACACGTTCTTGTACCCGTGGCGGCCGAACGTGCGAGACGCCTCCGCAATGACCGCCTGCTTCTTGAGTTGGTATTGCTCGTCCGCGCCGCCGACCGCGTTGTTCCACTTCACTCCCTTGGCCAGGCGTTTGGCCGGGCCACGGGGTCGCGGCTTCGGCTTGGCGTCGATTTGCGTGCTCATTCTTGCAGTGTCCTGTGCGCGTTTGCCCGGAGAAGGGCTGAGTTTCGATGATATCGGACAGGCAAAATCACAGAGCTAAGCGTCCGAGCGTGCGTCAACCCGCCAGTATCTGCCGGGCGATGATCAGCCGTTGAATGTGGCTGGTCCCCTCGTAGATCTTCGTCACCCGCACGTCGCGGTAGTAGCGCTCGACAGGGAAATCGTTCACGTACCCATAGCCACCGTGCACCTGAAGCGCAGCGGAACAGACCTTCTCCGCCATTTCACTGGCGAACAACTTGGCCATCGCGGCCTCTTTGATGGACGGAAGCTTCGCATCCGTCAAACGCGCCGCATACAACATGAACTGGCGCGCCACGTCAATCTGCGTGGCCATGTCCGCCAGGTCAAAGCTGATGGCCTGTAATTCGGCGATCGGTTTTCCGTAGGCCTCACGCTCCTTCGCGTACCGGATCGCGGCTTCCAGGGCAGCGCGGGCAATGCCAATGGACAGCGCTGCGATCGCGATACGGCCGTCGGACAGCAACGAGAGGGCCTTGCCATAACCGCGCCCTTCCTCGCCAATCATGTTCTTCGCCGGCACACGCAAGTTGTCCAGCTGAATCTGGGCGGTGTGCGCCGTGTGCTGGCCCAGCTTGTTTTCGATTCGAAGGCATTCGTAGCCCGGGTCCTTCGGGTCCGCGATGAACAAGCTGAAGCGGTCGCGAGCGCCCGGTGCTCCCGTGGCGGCGACCACCAGGGCAAAGCCGGCCTCGCTGCCGTTGGAGATCCACTGCTTGCTTCCATTGAGCACATAGCTGTCACCATCGCGCTTGGCCGTGGTGCGGATGGCTGCAGTGTCGGAACCGGCATGCGGCTCCGACAACAGAAAAGCCCCAATGCGTTGGGCGCTGGCCAACTCGGGCAGGTACAACTGCATCTGCTCCTCGGTGCCAAACGATCGGAGCACGTGCGCGGACGAGTTGTGCACATGCATCAGGGTCGCAAAACCACCGTCCGCCGCGGCGAACTCCTCGATCGCCAGACAGTACTCCACGAACGACAGCCCGGCGCCGCCATAGGCCTGTGGCGCCAGCATCCCCATGAAGCCAACCTCGGCCACAGCGCGGATTTCATCGTAGGGCCAGGCGCTGCTGCGGTCACGTTCCGCCGCAGTGCTGGCCACCACTTCGCTGGCCACGCGACGGGCCGACTCCCGGATCATCACTTCCTGTTCGCTCAAAAATGCATTGGAAACGCTCGTCATCGCTCATCCTTGAATGTTGTCGATCCTGCGGGGCACGTGCCCATCAGCCCAGCCACCGCTTTCGGCGGCGGTAATGTTTCATGTCCCTGAAGCTCTTGCGCTCACCGTCCACCGTCAGACCCAAATAGAACTCGCGCACGTCCTCGTTGCTCTTGAGGTTGACCGATGGGCCTTCGAGCACGACCCGGCCGCTTTCCATCACGTAGCCGTAGTCGGCCAGCTCCAGCGCGACGCGCGTGTTCTGCTCGACGATCAGCAGTGTCAGGCCACTGGCCTTGAGTTCAGACAGCAAGCCATAGACCTCTTCCACCATAAGCGGCGCCAAGCCGAGCGAGGGTTCATCGATCATGACCAGCTTCGGTCTGGCCATGAGAGCACGCCCGATCACCAGCAACTGCTGCTCACCCCCGGACAGATAGCCCGCGGTACGGTTGCGCAATGCGGCGAGCCGCTTGATACGGCCGTACACCTCGTCAAGCAGTTCCTTGGCATCGCGCCCATTGCCCATGTGCCCGCCGACCACCAGGTTTTGTTCCACCGTCATGTGGCGCAGAACCTTGCGACCTTCCATGACGTGTACCAGCCCCCTCTGGACCTGGGCGGCCGGATTTCCCCCCGCGATGTCGACACCATCAAAGGTGATGGCGCCTGCCGTCACGCGACCGTCTTCGGTCTTGATCAGGTTCGAAATGGCCTTCAGCGTGGTGCTCTTTCCAGCACCGTTCGCGCCCAGCAAGGTCACGCACTGCCCAGCAGGCACTTTGGCTGAAATGCCTTTTACAGCGAGAATGACATCGCTGTACAACACCTCAACGTTGTTCAGTTCAAGCACAAGTGTCTCCGGTTGGGTTGGCGTGGATCCCGAACGAACCGTATCCACGCCGGGTTGCAGTTACCACTTGCTCAGCACAGGCACGGGGACGCTCTGCTCAAGGAGCTTGTAATGGCCCTTTTCAACAGTACCGATGTTGACTGCCATGCCTTCGGTGGGGAACGGCGCGTCTTTGCTATATTGGATATTGGGCAGCACACCGAAGCTGCGTTCGCTCGGCATCGGCGTCGACAGCAGCGCCGCCCGGACGTCTTCCCCCTTGACGTCCTTGACACCCTTGATCTTGACCGCCTGCTCGAAGGCTCTGGCCACGATAAGGCCTTGGCTCATGCCCATGATGCAGGCTGAGGTGTAGCTGACCTGTGCCTTGTACTTGGTGCGCAGCTTCTCGAAGAATGCCCGCGCCGTGGTCGGATCTTCCGTGGGCATGGCCATCCCGTAGACCTCGTAGTTGCCTTCCATCTGCTCTAGACCGCCCAAGGCCTTGCCCGACGAAATCAACCCATTGTGGGCCGACATGACGATCGGGATGTTGGTCTTTCCAAGGCTTTGCAGGGCTCGACGAGTCGCCACGACGGAGGCCGTGTTGTTGAAGACTTGAAGCACGGTCGCGCCCTTGCGAATCAACCGGTTCACTTGCTGGGTCAGGTCGGTGGGTTGGGCTTCGGTGTAGACCGTCTCCACGACCTCCAAGATCTTGGGGTTGTCTTTCGCGAACTTCTCGATGCCCTTGTGGATATCCACATAAGCCGGGGACACTTCGGAAGAGATCACACCGACCTTGATGGGTGCGCTGGAGCCCGATTTCTTCTGCAACCAGGTGTAGAAAGCCGCCGCCTCGTGCGGATAGGTGGCCCGGGCGTTGAACACCCAGCTGTCGCTCTTCCACGCGAAGCCATAACCGGCGGTCGCAAGGACCTGAGGCACCTTGTCATTGGGTAATCGCTGCTGCAGGGCCGCCGCATCCGAGCCGCCGATACCCAGAATGGCCACGGGGTCCAGTTCTGACTTGATGCCGGGCCACAGACTGGCCACCTGCGCCACGTCGTAGCGCGTGTCGTATTCCTTGACGCGAAGTGCCACGCCTTGCGCCTTGCCCACCTCATCGCTCCACCAGTCGAGAACGCCTTTTCGGCAACCCGTCATGTCTTTCATGACATCGGCAAACGGACCGGTAAAGTCCGCCAAGCCAGCGACGTTGTAGGTGGTCTGTGCTTGGGCGGCTCCCGCCAAACCAAACACACCGGCGGCCAAAGCACCGCATCGCGCCACACGGGCGAAGGCCGACAGACATTCATTTTTTGTAGTCACACAAGTCTCCTGGTTTTGATCACGCTGTCCAACACGAATCAACCGTCCTCCAGCGCAGCGGACGGCCGCAAGTTTCGGCATCAGTAGGGGTAAGGCCACATGCGGTAGGAACGTTTAAGGATGTTCCACCGGTGCATCAATCCACGCGGCTCAAAAATCAGAAAGCCGGCGATGATGCCGCCCAGAAATATGTTCAGCGCGGCGAAGACCACGTCGCCACTCAGGAACGAGAAGTTCTCAACCAGGGAGGGGCCCACGCTGGTGAAGAATTCCTGAGCAAACCGGATGACGAATACGCCAATCAGCGCGCCGGTCACCGATCCCATGCCGCCCACAATGACCATGGCGATGAACCAGATAGAGTGGATCAGTGTGAACTGGTCGATCGAGACGAAGCGCACGTAGTACGCCCACAAACCGCCGCCGATGCCCGCGTAGAAGGCGCCCAGCAGGAAAGCCAATGCCTTCGTCCGCACTACGTCGATGCCCATCATTCCGGAGGCGACGTCGTCATCCCGAACAGCGGCAAAGATCCGGCCATGGCGGCTGCGCGCCACGCCATAGGCGCCCGCGATCATGATGCAGGCGACCACCAGACACAGGTAGTAGACGGCTGCATCGGTGTCGAGCGCCCAGCCGAACAGCCGCGCCGGTTCGACCGTGATGCCGTTGGAGCCACCCATCCAGGCAGCGGGCAAGTTCAGCACCATGAAATGGAACAGGATTTGTGCCGCGATCGTCGTCAACGCCAGATAGAAACCCTTGATCCGGACGGCAGCCAGTCCAAAAATCAGACCGAACAAGGCGGCGCACACACCACCGACTGGCAGCGCGATCCAGAACGGCATACCGCCCTTCGTCGCTAGCAGCGCGGTGGCGTACGCGCCCGCGCCCATGAACGCCGCTTGGCCCAGGTTGATCTGACCGGCAAGACCGGTGTTGATCTGCAACCCGATCACCACCACGGCGGTGATCAGCATCGACGTCATCACCGCCACCGAACGGGCGTCGGCGATCCACGGCAGAGCGAACATGAACATAACGAACAAGCCCAGCGTCACGGCCTGACTTCGCGTGCGGACCAGCGCCTGGTCTTGGTCAAACGACGTTGCGAAAACACCTGCGGGATCCATGCTCATACCCTTTCAATGGTTTTCCAGCCGAACATGCCGGTGGGACGGATCAACAACATCAAAAGCATGATGATGAAAGGAAAGACAGAGCCCAGTGCCCCGCCCACCAACGGATCAAGGTAGGCCGACGCCAGCCCCTGGATGACACCGACCAGAACGCCGGCCAGCAGCAGTCCGGCAAGCGATTCCAAGCCGGCGAGCAAGGCCACTGGCAGCGCCGCCAGACCGATGTCGGAACTCATCATGTTGATCGACCGACCGCTCAGGTGCACCATGGCGCCCAGCGTCGAGAGAACGGCTCCCAGCATCCAGGCGAATGCGATTGAGCGCTGCACCGAAATTCCCATTGACATCGCCACCTGGTGATCTTCGGCCACGGCGGTCATCGTCAAGCCCACGCGGGTCCGGTTGAAGAACCAAGAAAGGCCAAGGCCAATGACGATGGTCAGGATGCCGCCATACAGAAGCGAGCGGGAGATCACCACATCGCCGAGGATGATGGGTTCCAGCGGAAAGATGATCGGGAACGCGCGGACCTGCGGACCAAAGAGCACCAGGACGATGCCTCGAATCAAGATCAACAGGCCGATCGTCACCATCACCATCGAGAACACCGACTCGCCCACGAGTCGCGCGAAAAATATGCGCTCGATCATCAAGCCGAAGATCGCCGCGCTGGCGAAGGCCACCGGCAACCCGATCCACACCGGCATGCCCATCTGAATGATGGTCCACCACACCATGTAGCCACCAAAGACCACCAGCTCGCCCTGTGCAAAGTTGAACACCTTGGATGCGCGGTAGATCACCACGAAGCCCATCGCGATAAGGGCATAGAGAAGACCGGACAACGCGCCGTTGACCAGGTAGTTCAGAAAATCGCTCATGCGTGCCTCCTGCGATGGGGTTCGGTCGAAGTGTTCAAACTGAATCCGTCAGCATCGTGAATGAATACCTGCGCGTTGAAGTTGCTTCGACGCCCGTCCTGGTAAGTCACAGGTATGTCGATATGTACTTCCCGGGAACCGTCGTACAAGCCCTGGATCAAGGCACCGTAACGCTCCTCCAAGAACTCGCGCCGCAGCTTGCGCGAACGCGTCAGCTCGCCTTCGTCGGGATCCAGTTCCTTGGGAAAGTTGGCGAACCTCTGCACCCGTGCATGGGGTGGCAAAAACCGGTTGACCCGCGCAATTTCCTGGCGGATCAAGACCGCGATCTCGGGGCGCTGCGAAAGGTCGGTGAAGGTCGAGAAACCAATTCGCTTGTCCTCGGCCCAGCGCGACAGGACGGCCATGTCGATGTTGATGAGTGCAGCCACGAAGTCGCGCCCCTCATCTCCCACGGTCATGATGTCCTTGATGAAAGGGCTGAACCGCAAACGCGTCTCGACGAACTGGGGCGGAAAGGTCTCGCCACTGCGAAGTCGCTTCAAATCCGACAGCCGTTCTAGGAAAACCAGCTCACCGCGGTCGGTCTTGGTCACGGCGTCACCGGTGTAGAACCAGCCGTCCTTGACCTTGGACTCGACCGACCCTTCCCGTCGGTAGTAGCCCAGAAAAGGGCTTCCACCACGGATCTGGAGTTCGCCGTCCGAGCTCACCCGCCATTCAAGGGGAGCACCGGCCTCTGGGTGCGCCTGCATCCAGTGCCCTACGGTCTCAAGGTCGAAGCGATCACTCTGGTGGCATGTGAGCAAGCCGGTTTCAGTGGAGCCATAGATGTTCCGCAAGGACACGCCCATGGCATGGAACATACGAAACACGTCGGGTGCCATGGTGGCACCACCGCAACTGGCAATGCGCAGCCGGGTCAGCCCCAACTGGTCACGCAACGGCCGCAGAACCAGAGCTTCGGCCAAGGGGAATTGCAGGCGATCCAGCCAGCCGATCGGCTTGCCATCCAGGCGACCGACGTTGAAGGCGTGCCCCACCTTCATACCCCATTCGTAGACGGCACGCCGCAGGGGCCCAGCGTCCAGCATGTGGGCCTGCACCGAGGAGGCCATGCTTTCCCATTGACGCGGAGCGAAGGTCATGGCCTCGACGGCGAGCTCGCGGATGTTGGCCAGCACCTGCTCGGGGCTTTCCGGGAAGTTGACCACCATGGGCAGCCCCAGGCCCGCAGAGATCCCGTTGATTTGCTCGGTGGCCCAGGCAGGCGCGATGTAGCTCAGATACTCCATGCCCGGTTTCGCATCGGTGGCATGGATCAGGCGCTGCGCGTTGTCGATCAGGAAGCGGTGCGTGAGCACCACCCCCTTGGGTTTGCCCGTGGTCCCCGAGGTGTAGGACAGCACCGCCACATCATCGGGCGAACCCTTCGCGACCAACGAACGGTACAGCCGAGGGTCCTGCGCATCCCGCTCAAGCCCTTGCTGCTGCACCGACTTGAAGGTGCTGAGGATCGGGTCGTTGTAGGACCACATGCCTGTGTCATCCCAGTACACGACATGGCGAAGCAGCGCCAGCTTGCCCTTGACGTCCAGGCCCTTGTCCACCTGTTCCTGGTCCTGGGCGAAGAGGCAGACCGTCTCGCTGTCCTCCAGCAAATACTGCACTTCGTCCGCCGTCAGATCCGGATACAGGGAGACCACTTTGCAGCCCAGCGCGTGCGCCGCGAACTCCGCCCAGTAGTGCTGCGGCTCGTTCTCGCCAATGATCGCCACCGTCGCGCCGCGCTGCACGCCCATGTGGTGCAGACCCAGTGCCAGCTCCAGCACATTGCGCTCCACCTCCGCAAAGGTGTATTCACGCCAGATGCCGCGCTGCTTGTGGCGCTGAGACAGCCGCTCGGGTGTGGCGTCCGCGTGGCGTCGCAACAGTTGCGGCAGTGTTTCGATCTTGAGCATCATTGCCCGCCCTCCCCGAGATAGGCCTTCATGACGGCCGGGTTGGCCTGGATCTCCTTGGGGGTTCCCTCTGCGATCTTTCGACCGAAGTCCAGCACCGCAATGCGGTCTGCCAGATCCATCACCACGCCCATGTCGTGCTCCACCAGCACGACCGGAATCCGTTTGGCTTCGCGCACGTCCAGAATGAAGCGCGCGAGGTCTTCCTTTTCTTCCGCGTTCATGCCGGCCATGGGCTCGTCCATCAACAGGATCCGGGGGTCCTGGGCCAGCGCCCGACCCAAGTCCACGCGTTTGCGAAGTCCGTAGCCGAGGCTGCCCACTGGTGCATGGCGGATGGCCTCGATCTCCAGGAACTCGATGATTTCCTCCACCACTTCCCGATGGACCACCTCTTCTCGCCTAGCGGCGCCGAAGTAGAGGAACGACTGCGCCAGGTTCGAGCGCATGTGCATGTGGCGGCCCACCATCAGGTTCTCGACCACCGTCATGCCGGAGAAAATGTGCGTGCCCTGAAAGGTCCTGGCCAAGCCTTGGCCCGCGACTTCGTGGACCGCCATGTTGCGAACGCTCAGCCCGCCTAGCGTGATGTCGCCCTTCTTGGGACGGTAAAAACCGCTCAGGCAATTCATGAGCGAGGACTTCCCTGCGCCATTCGGACCGATGATGGCCAGCAGCTCATCCTTGCGCACATCGATGGACACATCGTTAAGCGCGACGATTCCACCGAACTGCAGCAACAGGTTGCGAGCCGAGAGCACCACACCGTCCGGGCTGACACTGGTGGTTGCAATCATGACGCGTGCCCCTTGACGGGTGGGATCATGTCCATCGATTCTCCTTGTTCGGACCGTTGTAGGGTCTCGTGATGGTGTTCTGTTCGGGCTGCCATGTCCGATACCGTCAGAGCCGTGCCCCGCCATCGATGCTCAGCGTGGTGGCGTTCAGATAGGCGTTCTCCACCACATGACGGACCAGCGCCGAGAACTCTGGCGCCTGCCCCATGCGGTTCGGGAACAGGATGACTTTCTCGATAATGTTTTGCGCCACCTTAGTCGGCATGCCTGCCGACATGCCGGTCTCGAACAAGCCGGGGGCGAGCGCGACGACTCGCACGCCGTGCTGCGCCAGGTCTCGCGCCACCGGAAGGGTCAACCCCATGACTGCCGCCTTGCTGGCGCTGTAGGCGGCCTGACCCATCTGCCCCTGCCAGGCTGCACCTGAAGATGTGTTGACGATCACGCCACGCTCGCCATCCGCGTTCGCGTCGTTCTGCGACATGGCTAAGGCGGCGTGCCGGATGACGTTGAAGGTGCCGGTCAAGTTGACACCGATCACGCGGTTCCAGAGGTCCAGCGGAAACAGCTCGCCCTTGGACAAGGTCTTGCAAGGGCCGAGGATGCCCGCGCAGTTCACCGCCACATGTAACGCCCCAAACGTGTTGACCGCGAACTCGACGGCAGCTTTCACACTGGCGTCGTTGGCCACATCCGTTTTCAGCGCACGCACGCTGTCACCCAACGGGACCATCTCGCGCATCAGGCGGTCATCATCCACGTCGACCGCCACCACCTTGGCGCCCGCATCGACCAGGGCCTTGCAGGTCGCCAGGCCGAGCCCCGAACCCGCACCAGTCACCAACGCAACCGTGTTCTTGATGTCCATGCTTGTCTCTTCTTTCGGTGAGGCGCTCAGCGCGCCAGGATGGAGATGCAGGCAACGGCTTCCTCGATGCCCTCAAGGCCGCCGCCGTTTTCGGCCAATGCGATGCGGGCGCCTTCGACTTGCCGCGCGCCGGCTTCCGCGCGAAGCTGGGTCACCAGCTCGTGCACCTGCGCCAAGCCCGTCGCACCAACCGGATGCCCCTTCGACTCCAGGCCTCCCGAGGGGTTGATGGGAATGCGCCCACCGATGCGGGTGTCGCCCCGCTCGGCGATCACACCCCCCTGGCCGAACTCGCAGAAGCCCAGGTTTTCAGACTGGATGATTTCCCCCATGGCAGTGGCGTCGTGGACTTCGGCCACGGAGATGTCGTCCGGCCCCACGCCGGCCAACTCATACGCCCGCCGCGCGGCCAGCGCCGTGCAATGGTTGGCAACGTCTTCCTCATTGCGCGCGGAGCCGCTTTGAACCACAGCGGCCAGCACCCGGATTGCCCGGCTCGCGTCGATGTTCAACCGCTTGAGCGCAGACCGGTTGCACACGATGACCGCGGCGGCGCCGTCCGACACAGGCGAGCACATCGGCAAGGTCAGCGGGTAGGTGATCGGTGGCGCTGTCAGCACGTCGTCAATGCTGTACGACACTTGGTATTGCGACAGTGGGTTGTGGACCGAATGCGCGTGGTTCTTGGCCGAGACGGCCGCCAGCTGCCGTTGCGTAGTGCCGAAAGTGCGCATGTGGGAGCGCGCGAAGGCCGCGTACACATCCATGAACACGCTGTAGGGCCGGGGAGAGGTCGAGCCTTCCGGAACCGCCACATCGCGCCCGAGCTTCATCAGCTCTTCGCGGATGTCGGTGGCCCGCGACAGATCCCAGGCGCTGTCGAAGACCGAGAACATCTTCTGCTTGTCCGGGGTGAACATCTTCTCCGCGCCGATAGCCAAGGCCACATCGCCCGCACCCGCACGAACATGGTTGCATGCCAACACGAACGCGGACGATCCGCTGGCGCAGGCGTTTTCGATGTTGACCACGGGAATGCGACCGATCCCCATGGCGCGCAATGCAATCTGCCCGCGGATCATGTGCTGGCCCTCCATGTGACCTTGGGAGGTGTTGCCGAAAAAGGCCGCTTGCAGGTCCTCTTGCCGGATCCCGGCATCCACCAGCGCCGCCTTGGTCGCCTCGCGCGTCATCTGCTTGATGTCCTTGTCCAGATGGCGACCAAACGGGGTCATTCCCACACCAATGACATAGATGTCTTCCAATGCATTTCTCCTGTAAGCGGGCCTATGGGAAAGCGCCTCGTTGACGCCAATCTACTATTTATAAAGGTGTTTTACTGTAGAGTAAAATTGATGTCGAAGCACTAGGGAAATCCCGACATCCGATCAGACGTCGGCGGCTCGATCGGTCAGTGCAAGGAAGCGCAATCCCCTCGCCGTCTCGATATCGCCACCCGGCGTCACGCGGTACAAGCCACGCGCCACGTTGTGGGGGTGTGCGGCTGCCTCGGTCAGGTTCAAAACCGGCGCATAGCAGGCATCCGTACGTTCCAGAATTTGCGTCCAATGGGCACTGGGGTGCGATGCAAAAAGAGCGGTCATTCGCGCTTTCAGCGCCGGCCATGTAGACCGGTTCATCTGATCGGACAACACGACATCGGTCAGACCCAGGCGCTGCAGGAGCAGCGCGTAGAACTGGGGCTCAATAGCCCCCACGGTGATGTAGCGGCCGTCTGCGCAGATGTACCGGTCGTAGAAGGGCGAGTCGTGGAAAACACTGGGCACACCCGGATCAAAACCTCCAGAGGCGCTGATGATTTGCACCAGCGGGGACAACATCGCCAGCACGTCCACGATGGCGCCATCCACCACGCAGCCCTGCCCACTCTCCCTGGCCGCGAGCAACCCCGACACCATGCCCAGCGCGAAACCCAGCGCACCCGCCGCATCACCCAACACAGTGGGAGGCAGCATGGGTGGGTGGCCAGGACGCTCCGTCAGCGACATCAGGCCGGTAAGCGCCACATAGTTCATGTCGTGCCCGGCGGCCTGCGCCAGCGGCCCGTCCTGACCCCAACCGGTCATGCGCCCGTACACGAGACGCGGGTTCAGTTGCCCACAGACATCCGGTCCGAGGCCCAGGCGCTCCATGACGCCCGGACGGTTGCCTTCGATCAATCCGTCACTGGCCGCGACGATCTCAAGCGCCCGGGTGCGGTCGTCTTCCTGTTTCAGGTTCAGGACTACTCGGCGCTTGCCGCGAGACAGCAAACCATCCTCGCGCGGCGTCAGATCCTTCGGCAAGTCGCCGGGGCTCGGACGCGCCACCATGGTGACCTCCGCCCCCAATTGCGTGAGCAGCAAGCCGGCCAGCGGCCCTGGTCCAATGCCCTCGAACTCAACGACCTTGACCCGCTTCAGCGGAGATCCACGCGATGCAATCTGATGGCTCATGGTGCTCTTCTGGTTGATTCAGTTTTACTGTAAAGTAACTTTGACTACTTTGTAGTAATGGAAATCCCCAACAACCGATCCCTCGGTTGAATCGCAGAATCTACTCATGAAAAATCAAGCCATGGAAAGAGAACAAATGCCACCACCCGCTGTTGTCGTGGATGTTCGAAAAGGTGCCATGTGGATCCGCCTGAATCGGCCGGAGGCGATGAACTCCCTCACGCCGGAGGTGCTCAGCGGCATCGATCAGGCCCTGAGCGACGCCGAGGGGAACCAGGACGTGCGGGCGGTCGTCCTCACCGGCACAGGTCGGGCCTTCTGCGCCGGGGCCGATCTCAAGTACGTCCGATCGCAATCGGGATCGGACGGCCCTCGTCTGTTTCTCGACAGCGTCCTGGCCACGATGAACCGGCTGGACAGCTTCCCCAAGCCGGTGATCGCCGCGCTCAATGGACTGGCCCTAGCCGGTGGCCTCGAGTTGGTGCTCTGCTGCGACCTGGTGCTTGCCGCTCGCGGCGCAAAGATCGGCGATGCCCATGCCAACTACGGCTTGCTGCCCGGCGGAGGTGGCTCGGTGCGGCTGCCCCGCGTCATAGGACCCACACGCGCGAAGTACCTGCTTTTCACCGGTGAATTTCTCAGCGCCGACGAGCTGGTGGAAGCCGGGTTGGTCAACCAGGTGGTCGATCCCGATGAACTGGAAGCGGCCACGCAAGCGCTTGTGGACAAGATCGCCAGCAAGAGCCCATTGGGCTTGAGGCGCATGAAGGCGCTGGTCGATGATGGCCTGCAACAACCAGTCGAGACGGCGTTGCGTCTGGAACTGCTCGCGTCGGAGGTGCACTCGCACAGCGCCGACCAGCGCGAAGGCTTGTTGGCATTCGAAGAGAAGCGCGCACCGCGATTCATCGGTCAATAGACGGAGAGACTGGCCATGACACATGCCTTGCCGCTGGATCGACTCGACGCGCTGCGCGCGGCGCAGCAAAACGCCTACGACCGAGCGCCCGCCATCCGCGACATCTACGAGCGCGCGCGCATGACGCCGCAGGACATCCGCAGTGCGGCCGACTTGGCGCGCCTGCCCGTCACGAGCAAGGACGCGCTGCTGGACCTTCAGCGCAAGGCGCCGCCTTTTGGCGGTTTCCTGGCCGCCGACGAAGCGGCGATACGGCGCATTTTTGTGTCACCTGGCCCCATCTACGAGCCACAGTTGAACGACGATCAAGACGGTCACGGTTTTTCCCACGGCTTCCGGCGTGCGGGCATCGGTCCCCAGGACCGTGTGCTGAACACCTGGTCGTACCACTTGGTGCCCGCAGGTGTCCTGCTCGACCAAGGCATCGTGGCCACGGGCGCCACCGTCATCCCCTGCGGCCCGGGGGGCGCCGAACAGCAGGCCCAACTGATCCTGGAATTGGGTGTCACCTGCATCTGCGCCTCCACCGCCTTCTTCGTCACGCTGGTCAACACCCTGGAGCACATGGGCCACCAGCTTCCCGGCGCCTGGAAGGTCAAGTCGGCGCTGCTCGGTGGGGAAATGGGTGACTGGATGGGCAAGCGGCGTGCGCTTGAGACGAGGTACGGCATCAAGATCTTTTCTGCGTACGCCACCGGCGACTTCGGCCTCATCGGCTACGAGGAAACGGGTCAGGAGGGCTACGCCGTGCAGCCGGAAAGGCTGGTCCAGATTTGCGACCCGCAAACGGGCACCCCGTTGCCCTTGGGCGAAACCGGTGAGATCGTGGTCACCACCTTGGACCGTGGCTGGCCCCTCGTGCGTTTTGGCACCGGCGATGTGGCGAGTGGAAGTGTCGCATCAGCCGATGGCTTTGTGAGCCACATCAGTCTCTTGAAAGGTCGGGTCGGACAGGCTGTAAAGGCCCGAGAGATCTTCATCTATCCACGCAACGTCGAGGAGGTGTTGATGCAGGTTCCGCATATGCAGCGCGCTCAAGTGGTGGTCACGAAGCAGGAACACCGCGAGACGGTCACCCTGCGCGGCGTCTTGCATCCGGGCGTTGACGCGGCTACGGTCGAGAAGGCTCTTCATGAGATCTTCAAGCAACGCACCCGTTTGAAGCTGGACGCCGTCGAATGGATATCCGCCGACGATCTGGTCATTGATGCACCTGTGCTGGTCGATCGGAAATACGCATAGCTCAGCCGCTCAAGCTGCACGGGCGAGAGCAAGGCATAGAGGTCCTTGCCTTCCTCCACGCGCAGCGTTATGCGTTCACCGTCGATATCGGTGTCCTTCAACGCGCAAACATCGCTGGCGAGCAGTCCGGCCCCATAGGCCACGGAAAGCGCCGCTTGATACTTGGGGTTCGGTGCAGCTGCGATCAGACGAGCGACTTCGTCGCAGTTCAGCACCACCGGCGGCGGGCGTGGCTGACCGGGCGCAGGAATTTACACCATGGTGGGAGACAGTTGGATAGCGAAGAGGATGTTCGGGGCAGCGCAAGGTAGTCTTCGTCCGCGACATGGCGGTGATGCGCCGGTTCTACGGCTCCTGCTCGGCTTTGTGGTGCTGCACGAGCCGAGCCCGGCTGGATCACCTGCATACTGCTGTTCGCCATCTCTGCGTTGAGACGCGGCAATATTCAAAAAAGCACACGCAATCGACAGTCAAATGACCCGTCTTGCCCAATACCTTGAGGCTGCCGAGCGCGACAACACGCGCCGAAGCTACGCTTCTGCCATCCGCCATTTCGAGATCGAATGGAAAGGCCTGCTGCCTTCCACGGCTGATGCCATTGCCCGCTACCTGGCCGACCACGCAGCTACCCTGTCCATCAACACCCTGCGCCAGCGGCTGGCGGCGCTGTCAAGGTGGCACAACGACCAGGGCTTTCCCGATCCCACCAAATCGGCCTTGGTGCGCCAAGTCCTCAAGGGCATTCGCTCCGTTCACAGCGTGCCAGAAAAGCGCGCGCGCCCCCTGGAACTGGCGGTGCTCCAGCAGATCGATCAGTGGCTCGATACCGCCATCAGCAACGCCCAGCGCTCTGGCGACCAACTGGCTTTGCTGCGCCACACGCGCGACCGCAGCCTGATGCTGCTGGGGTTTTGGCGCGGCTTTCGCTCCGACGAACTGGTCAACCTGCGCGTCGAGAACACCGAGGTCACGCCGGGCCAGGGCATGGCCTGCTACCTGGGCCGCAGCAAAAGCGACAGGCAACTGCAGGGCCGCGTTTTCAAATGCCCGGCCCTGTCCCGCTTATGCCCCGTCACGGCCTTCAATGGCTGGATCGGACTGGCCGGTTTGACCGAAGGCCCGGTGTTCCGCAAGATTGACCGCTGGGGCCATGTTGCCGAGGAGAGCCTGCACGCCAACAGCCTGATCCCCTTGCTGCGCAGCCTGTTCGCCGAAGCTGGCGTTGAGTCGCCCGAGGAATACAGCAGCCACTCCATGCGCCGCGGCTTTGCCGGCTGGGCTCGCGCCAGCGGCTGGGACATCAAGGAGCTGATGGAATACGTCGGCTGGAAGGATGTCAAATCGGCCATGCGCTACCTGGATACGTCGGATTCCAGCCTGCAAGCCCGGTTCGAACAGGGACTGCCTGCGTTGGCATCGGCCGTTCAGCAGCCACCGCCTGCGTTGCTTTTGCGGACAGCGCCGGCGGGCGTTCCCCGCCCGCCGGCCGAAGGAACAACGCCCGTGGCGGTCCTGCGCGTCACGATGGTGCTGGCCCGCTTCAGCAAGCAGTCGCGCGGCTTGGCCCGCGGCCACAGGCTGATCGAGCAGACCTGTTTTGAGCGTTTTTCCATGCAGCGCCTGAATGCCGAGGGCACACTCTACGAGTTGAGCATTCCTTGCCTGTCCCGCGACTCGCTGGACGAGGTGATCGCCACGCTGCTCGATGACATGTATCGCGTCGCCGAGGACAACCAGTGCCTGCTGGAAACCTCGTTTCACGAGCCCGCCACCGACACCTATTGGGATTGATGTGATGGGTAGCAAAGCCACCAGGCGGGGCAGTCCCCGCGAATGACCACGCTCCATGAGACGGCCTATCCCAGCCTGAAACCCGATCCGACACCCCGTGAGTTGGCGGAGCTGTACACGCCGACCGAGGACGAACAACTCCTGGCTGCAGGCATCAGTAAGCGCGCCTTGCCGCGCATGGCGGCGCTGATCCACCTGAAGGTCTTCCAGCGCCTGGGTTATTTCATCCCCTTGGCCGAGGTGCCCCCGGCAATCCGAGAGCACATTGCGCAGCAGGCGGGTGCGGCTCGGCCGCCCCTGGCGGCGGACCTCAAGCGCTTCGAGGCCTCGGGCTCGCGCATGGCGCTTTTCGCGGCTTTGCGCCGGCACTTGAATGTCAAACCCTTGAACCCGGCGGGCTACGCCTGGCTGGAGGTCGTGGCCAACACGGCGGCCGAGACCAAACACGCGGTGGCCGACATCATCAACGTGATGCTGGAGGAACTGGTCCACCACCGCTACGAATTGCCGGCCTTCTCGACGCTGGACCGGATGGCGTTTCGTGCCCGGGAAAAGAGCAACAATCGGTATTTCTCCGCGATCACCAGTCAGTTGACGGCTCATACCAAGGCCCTGATCGACGGCTTGCTTAAAACCGCCACGGGTGAGTCGGTTTCTCCCTGGCAAATGCTCAAGCGCGAACCCAAGCGGCCGACCAACAAGGAAACGCGCACCTACATTCAGCACATCCGGCGCCTGCAATACCTGGTGGAGCTGCTTCCCAAGCCCGACGTGCCGGTGCCCAAGCTCAAGCAGTTCCGGCACCTGGCGCGCGCCCTCGATGCGGCCGAGATGGCCGAACTCAAGCCGCAAAAGCGCTACGCCCTGGCGGTGATCTTCATCCGGGCGCAGCATGCCCAGTCTCTGGACGATGCTGCCGATCTGTTTATTCGCCTGATGCAGAACCTGGAAAACAATGCCAGGCAGAAATTGCTCTCCTTCCAGCAGGAGCGGGTCCAGAAAACCGACATGCTGGTCGGCCAGCTCAAAGACATCCTGGGCGCCTACCAATTGGAGGGGACGGACACCCAGCGCGTTGAAGCCATCAGCACCACCCTGGTGGCCGAGGTGGACGAGCTGCTGAACGAATGCGAGCAGCACCTGGCCTACGCCGGCCGCAACCATCTGCCTTTCCTGCTGCAGCCCT
The DNA here is from genome assembly GCA_004211245.1 of Variovorax sp. GTDB lineage: Bacteria > Pseudomonadota > Gammaproteobacteria > Burkholderiales > Burkholderiaceae_C > Variovorax. Next base: position 4,499 of record SEGN01000018.1, on the reverse strand, counting down.
ACAAGATGGTTCGGGCCCAGTTGCTCAACTGCATTGGCATCGCCTCGCCCAAAGCCAGCAGCGAGGACCAGGTGGTGGAGCGGCTGATCGAGGCGCTTTACAAGCTGCGCGACAACCGCACGGACATCGTCCTGCTGGACATGCTGGGCCTGAGTGAAGACAAGGACCTCCGCTGGATGTCCGCCCAGTGGAAGAAGTTGGTGCTGGTCCGGCCATCAGGCAAGGGCCGGGCAGAGGCCGTCCACCGCCGGTATTTTGAACTGGCAGTCATGCATGCCGTCAAGGACGACCTGAAGTCGGGCGATCTCTTCATCAAGTACGGCGAGCGCTATGACGACTACCGCGAGCAGCTGGTCGATGACGAAACCTTTGAAAAGGAGGTGGGCGGCTATGGCCAGGTCACCGGCATCGAGACCGATCCCGGCACCTTTGTGACGATGCTCAAATCCGCCATGGCTCAGCGGGCTCGGGACATCGACGCCACTTTCCCGGAAAACGCCCATGCTGAGATCGTCGATGGCCGCCTGATTCTGCGCAAACCGCCGCGCTCCGAAATCGTCGAGGCCGCCGCGCGGATCGACGCCCTGATCACCGAGCGGATGCAAGCGGCCAGCATCGTGGATGTCATGATCGACACCGAACGCTGGCTCGACCTGCACAAGCTGTTCCGGCCATTGGCCGGGACGGACAGCCGCCTTGCGGACCTGCGCATGCGCGTCATCACGACGCTGTTTTGCTACGGCTGCAACCTGGGGCCGGTTCAGACCGCCAAATCCATCAAAGGACTGAGCCGCCGCCAGATTTCCTGGCTGAACTTGAAATACGTCAGCGAGGATCTTCTGGACAAGGCCATTGTCAAGGTGATCAATGCGTACAACAAGTTTGAACTGCCAGGCTACTGGGGCACCGGCAAGCACGCGTCTGCCGACGGCACGAAGTGGAACCTCTACGAGCAGAACTTGCTGTCCGAGCACCATATCCGCTATGGCGGGTACGGCGGCATCGGCTACTACCATGTGTCCGACAAGTTCATCGCGCTGTTCAGCCATTTCATTTCCTGCGGCACCTATGAGGGCATCCACATCCTGGATGGGCTGATGACCAACGAATCGGACATCCGGCCGGACACGATTCACGGGGACACGCAGGCCCAGAGTTACCCGGTCTTCGCGCTGGCCCACTTGCTGGGCATCCAGCTCATGCCGCGCATCCGGGGTATTCAGGACCTCAAATTCCATCGCCCCGAGCCGGGCAATGCTTACCGTAACATCAATGCGCTGTTCAGCGATGTGATCGACTGGCGGCTGATTGAATTGCATTTGCCGGCGATGCTCCGGGTGGCGGTTTCCATCAAGACCGGCAAGATCACGCCGTCGGCCATCCTGCGCCGGCTCGGCACCTACAGCCGCAAGAACAAACTGTATTTCGCGTTTGTGGAACTCGGCAAGGTCATCCGGACCATGTTCCTGCTGAGCTACATCGGCGATGTCGGGCTGCGCAAGGTGATCCATGCCGAAACCAACAAGAGCGAGCAATTCAATGGCTTTGCCGGCTGGTCCTTCTTCGGGGGAGAGGGGATCATTGCGGAGAACATCCGGCACGAGCAACGCAAGGTGATCAAGTACAACCACCTGGTGGCCAACATGATCATTTTGCACAACGTGGTGGGCATGACGCGGGTTCTGCAGGAGCTTCGAGATGAGGGCACCGAGATCACGCTGGAGATCCTGGGGGGCCTGGCGCCGTTTCGCACGGCTCACATCAACAGGTTTGGGGACTACACGCTGGACTTCAAAAGGAAGATCGGTCCTTTGAATTTCGATGCCACCATAATTCCAATGGAATCATAGGCTTAAGGTCGTTTCTGCGGTTTTTTACATGAATCCCTGCCGACCCTCAACATCGCCAGCTGAATTTCACCCTCCACCTTTTGCAAAGGCAGCACCCATGGCTTCAGAAGCATCTTCCCGCATCGCGTTGGTCACAGGCGCAGGCACCGGCATTGGCAAAGCCGTGGCGCTCGGTTTGTTGAAGGATGGCTTTGTCGTCGTGCTGACCGGCCGACGGCCCGAGCCGCTCGATGCCGTGGCGCAGGCGGCCGCGGATGCGGGCCAGCAGGCCGTGGCCATGCCGGCGGACGTGCGCGGCCGGCTGGATCTGCTGTTCAACAACGCCGGGGTGAATGCACCGGCCGTGCCCATGGACGAACTGCCTGTGGAGCGCTGGAAGGACGTGATCGACACCAACGTGACCGGCGTGTTCATTTGCGCGCGTGCCGCTTTCGGGCTGATGCGACGGCAGACCCCGCAAGGCGGACGGATCATCAACAACGGCTCGATCTCGGCACACGCGCCCCGCCCCTTCAGCAGCCCCTATACGGCAAGCAAGCACGCGGTGCTCGGACTGACCAAGACCATCGCGCTCGATGGCCGGGATTTCAACATCGTATGCAGCCAGATCGACATCGGCAACGCACTGACCGAACTGTCGGCCCGCATGACGCAGGGCGTGCGCCAGGCCAACGGCAGCATGGCGACCGAACCCATGATGGATGTGGAGCACGTGGCAGAGGCGGTGCGCTACATGGCCGGGCTGCCCCTGTCGACCAACGTGCTCAACATGACGGTGATGGCCAGCCAGATGCCCTTCGTGGGCCGGGGATAGACAAAGGGGCCTGAGGCCCCTTTCATCAATCCTCGACGAAGGCTTCTTCGCGCTTTTTCTTGATGGAAGGAAGCAGAACAATGACCAGAAGTACCGCTGCGGCCGCCAGGAGAGAAGCTGAAATGGGACGGGTGACGAACACCGACCAGTCGCCGCGCGAGATCAACATGGCACGACGAAGGTATTCCTCCATCATCGGGCCAAGAATGAGCCCCAGCAACAAGGGCGCAGGCTCACAACCCAGCTTGATGAACACATAACCGATCAGGCCGAACAAGGCGACCATCCAGATGTCGAAGCTGTTGTTGTTGGTCGAATACACGCCGATGGCGCAGAAAAGGACGATCGCCGGGAACAGCCACCGGTAAGGCACCGTGAGGAGCTTCACCCACAGGCCGATGAGCGGCAGATTCAGGATCACCAGCATGAGGTTGCCGATCCACATCGAAGCAATCAGGCCCCAGAACAGTTCGGGGTTCGAGGTCATCACCTGCGGACCGGGCTGTATGTTGTGGATGGTCATCGCCCCGACCATCAGCGCCATCACGGCGTTGGGCGGGATGCCCAGCGTCAGCAACGGAATGAAGGATGTTTGCGAGCCTGCGTTGTTGGCCGCCTCGGGCGAAGCCACGCCTCGGATGTTGCCCTGGCCGAACGGCACTTCGCCGGGCTTGAGCTTGGTCTTCTTCTCGATCGTGTAGGCCGCGAACGACGACAGCAGTGCACCGCCGCCAGGCAGGATGCCCAGCACCGATCCCAGCGCTGTGCCGCGCAGAACGGCCGGCGCCATTCTCTTGAAGTCTTCTGCCGTGGGCATCAGTCCCTTGACCTTGCCCACAAACACTTCTCGTTTTTCTTCGTCCTGCGAAAGATTGCTGATGATCTCGCCGTAGCCAAAAATGCCCATGGCAATCACGACGAAGCTGATGCCGTCGGTGAGTTCGGGAATGTCGAAGCTGAAGCGCGCCACGCCGGAGTTCACGTCGGTGCCCACAAGGCCGATCAGAAGGCCGAGCACAATCATGGCCAGCGCCTTGATCAGAGAGCCGGAGGCCAGCACGACCGCGCCGATCAGGCCGAGCACCATCAGCGCGAAATACTCTGACGGACCGAAACTCAGTGCCACTTCAGTCAGTGGCGGAGCAAATGCGGCGAGCACCAGCGTGCCCACGCACCCGGCGAAGAAGGATCCCAGCGCGGCGGCCGACAGAGCGGGACCCGCCCTGCCCTTGCGCGCCATCTGGTGGCCGTCGATCACAGTCACCACCGATGAAGACTCACCAGGGAGATTGACCAGAATGGCGGTGGTCGAGCCGCCATACTGCGCGCCGTAGTAGATGCCGGCCAGCATGATCAGGGCGGCCACAGGGGGCAACCCGTAGGTCGCGGGCAGCAGCATGGCGATCGTGGCCAACGGGCCGATGCCTGGCAGCACCCCGATCAGCGTGCCCAGCAGGCAGCCGATGAAGGCATAGATCAGGTTCTGAAACGTGAAAGCGACGCCAAAGCCCAGTGCCAGGTGGTCATAGAGTTCCATCATGATGTGTACTGCCTTGGGTCAGGTATTGAGGAAGGCAGGCCACACAGGGAACTGCAGATTGAGCAGATACACGAAGCCGCCATAGCTGCCCACTGCCAGGATGGTCGCGAGGATCACCGACTCCTTGAAGCTGTGCTTGGGGCGGGCCATGCCGGCCATGGGCCTGATCGTCGCCATCTACGCACTGGTGATCATCGCCGGCATGGCCCGCCCCAAGCACAGCTTCAAGGAGTCGGTGATCCTCGCGACCATCCTGGCAGTGGGCAGCTATGGCGGCTTCGTGTATCTGCTCAAT
>SEGN01000219.1 GCA_004211245.1 Variovorax sp. | reverse complement strand
GCCTCGCTCGACGTGCTGGCCTTCGACCGCTCGGCCGACGTGCTGCTGATGCTGGTGATCGGCGGCGTCGGCTGGCTCTACGGCGGCATTGCCGGCGCGATCGTGTTCAAGCTGCTGCAGAACTGGCTCTCGGCCGTGACGCCGCAGTACTGGATGTTCTGGATCGGCCTGATCCTCGTGCTGCTGGTGCTGGTGGGACGCGACCGCCTGTTCAAGCCCTGGACATGGTTCGGGAGACGGGCATGAGCGACGTGGTGCTTTCGGCCACCGGCCTGGTCATGCGGTTCGGCGGCATCACCGCCACCAACGATGTGTCGCTGCAACTGCGGCGCGGCGCGCGCCACGCGCTGATCGGCCCGAACGGCGCCGGCAAGACCACGCTGATCAACCTGCTGACCGGCGTGCTCACGCCGACCGAGGGCCGCATCGAACTGCTGGGCGAAGACATCACGCGCCTGGCCCCGCATCGCCGCGTGGCGCGCGGCATGGTGCGCACCTTCCAGATCAACCAGTTGTTCGATTCGATGACGCCGCTGGAGACGCTGGCGCTCGTGGTCGCGCAGCACCGCGGCGCCTCGGCGCAATGGTGGCGCCCGCTCGGCGCGGACAAGACCATCGCCGCACGCGCCGGCGAACTGCTCGAACAGTTCCGGCTGGCTGACGTGGCCAGCCAGCCGGTGAAGCAACTGGCCTATGGCAAGCGGCGACTGCTGGAGATCGCCATCGCGCTGGCCTGCGAGCCGCGCGTGCTGCTGCTCGACGAACCCGTGGCCGGCGTGCCCGCAGGCGAGCGCGAGGAACTGCTGCAGACCGTGGCGGCACTGCCGGCCGATGTGTCGGTGCTGCTGATCGAGCACGACATGGACCTGGTCTTCAGCTTCGCCGACCGCATGACGGTGCTGGTCAACGGCACCCTGTTGACCGAAGGCAGCCCGGCGCAGATCGCGAACGACCCGAAAGTCAAAGAGGTGTATCTCGGACAAGGGGCTGTGCATGTCTGACGCGCTGCTGCAGATCGACAGCCTCAGCGCCGGCTACGGCGAGGCAGTGGTGCTCACCGGCATTTCATTGGAGCTCGGCGAAGGCCGCACACTCGCGCTGCTGGGCCGCAACGGCACCGGCAAGACCACGCTCATCAACACGCTCGCGGGCGCCACACGCCAGCATGGCGGCAGCATCACGCTGCAGGGTGTCGCGTTGCACAAGCTCGCGCCGCACCAGCGTGCCGCGGCCGGCATCGGCTGGGTGCCGCAGGAGCGCAACATCTTCAAGTCGCTCACGGTGCACGAGAACCTCACGGCGGTGGAGCGGCCGGGCAAGTGGAACCCACAGCGTGTCTACGAGATGTTCCCGCGCCTGGCCGAACGCAAGGGCAACCTGGGCACGCAGCTCTCCGGCGGCGAGCAGCAGATGCTCGCGGTGGGCCGTGCGCTCGTGCTCAATCCCCGGCTGCTGCTGCTCGACGAACCGCTCGAGGGGCTCGCGCCGATCATCGTGGAAGAGTTGCTGCGCGCCATCCGCCGCATCACGCAGGACGAGGGGCTGGCCGCAATCATCGTCGAGCAGCACCCGCAGGCCATCCTCGCGATTTCCGACCAGGCGGTCGTGCTCGATCACGGCACGGTCGTGCACACCGACAGCGCTGCGGCGCTGGGTGCACAGCCCGAGGTGCTGGAGCGGCTGCTGGGGGTGGCGCGGTGAGGAGCTTGCTGCGCTGGCTGACAGCCCTTGCCTTGACGGTGCTGGTCGGCACAGCCGCCGCACAGCGGCCGGCGCCCAACTTCCAGCAGCCGGAGACGGTGAAATTGCCGCTGACCGTCGACGGCAGCGCCACCGAGGTCGTGGCCCACCTCTACAAGCCGGCCGGCGACGGGCCATTCCCGCTGGTGCTTTTTGCGCACGGTCGGGCGAGCTCGCAGCAGGAGCGTGCCCAGCTCAAGTTTCCGATCGGCGTAGGGCATGCCAACTACTGGCTCAACAAGGGCGTGGCCGTGCTGGCGCCGATCCGCCCCGGGTACGGCGAGACCGGTGGCACCGATCGCGAAGATTCGTTCAGCAACTGGCGCAACGGCCAATGCTTCGGCAACCCGAGTTACGGGCGGACGGCCGAGAACGCTCGCTTCACGCAGTCGGCGGCGCTCGCCTGGGCTCAGCAGCAGCCGTGGGTGCGACGCGACCGCATCCTGCTCGAAGGCCAGTCGGTCGGCGGCATGACGACCATTGCATTGGCGGCGCTGAACACGCCCGGCGTGGTCGGCGCGGTCAACTTCGCAGGCGGTGCCGGGGGCAATCCCAAAGATTCCCCGGGGCGCAGTTGCAAGCCCGAGAGGTTGGCCGAGGTCTACCGTGAGTTCGGCAAGTCCACGAAGATGCCGACGCTCTGGCTCTATGCGAAGAACGATCTTTACTGGGGCCCGGACGTGCCCGTTCAGTGGCACGACGCTTACAAGGCGGGCGGCAGCGACACCGAGCTGTTGCTGACGGATGCGGTGGAGAGCGCCGACGGCCACCAGCTAGTCAATCGCGGGCCCGACCTGTGGCGCGCCACGCTCGATGGCTTCGTCCGGAAGGTCGGGCTGCTGGCACGCTGAGCCGTTCAATGCAGCCTCCACAACGACAGGTGAACCCATGGCCTCGATTCGACGCGAAATGCAGGTAGCGGCCGACGCCGCGCAGATCTGGGATGCGGTGCGCGATGTCGGCGCCCTGCACCGGCGCCTGGTGACAGGCTTCGTGGTGGATTGCCGTCTCGACGGGGACGATGCTCGCGTCGTCAAGTTCGCCAACGGCATGGAAGCGCGCGAAGTGATCGTCGACGTGGACGCTGCAGCGCAGCGCATCGCGTGGTCGGCCACCGGCGGACGGCTCACGCATCACAATGCCTCGCTGCAGGTCTTCGACGAAGGGTCGGGCCGCAGCCGAGTGGTGTGGATTGCCGACCTGATGCCGAATGCGCTGGCACCGGCCATCGCCGGGATGATCGACGACGGCATGCGCGCGATGAAGGCGACGCTCGAAAAGACCGTGCTCGACAACAGCTAGCGTCGCACGCGCCACTGGCGCAGCAACGCAACGACAAGCGCGATCAAGATGGCGCCGAGGATCAACTGATGCTCGTACGGCCGCAGCCGGCCGAACACGGAATGAACCATCGCGCTGAGCTCCACGCCGAACAGCGTGACCACCGTGGCCCACACGATGGCGGCCACAGCGTCCAGCACCGCATACAGCCCGGCCGACATGCCGCCCATGCCCAGCGTGGCCGGCAAGACGATGCGGAAACCCCAGGCAAAGCGCATGCCGAAGATGGTGGCAATCGGGTGCTTTTTGACGAAGCCGGTCACGCGCTCGATGTGCGCGGCCAGCTTCGGCCGATTCGCGAGCAATTCGGCACCCTTGCGGCGCGCCAGGTGAAAGTTGAACTGATCGGTGACAAACGCTGCCGCTGCACCGCAGGCGATCAGCGGCAGCATAGACAGGTAGCCCTGATGCACTGCGTAGGCGCCGAGCATCAGGATGGTCTCGCCCTCGAACAGGCCGGCGACAAGCACGGCGTAGTAGCCGTAGTGCTGAAGAAGTTCGGAGGGGTGCATGGCGCAGGCCGGGCTCAGGCGGCGACCATGCGCCCGATCTCGGGCCAGCGTCGATGCAGCCACAGCCACGCGACCAGGCCGATGCCGAGCATGCCGATCGAGGTGAGGGCGAGCGCCAGGGTCGAGTGCATCACCAGCGGCGCCACCACGCCGGCCACCAGGCCGTTGGCGGTGGAGCCGATCACGGCCTGCAGCGACGAGGCCATGCCGCGGCGCTCGGGGTGCAGGTCGAGCACCAGCAGCGTGACCACCGGCACCATCAGGGCCCATCCGAAAGCGAACACCGCGAGCGGCCAGAGCGCCCAGGCCGCGTGCGGCGTGAAGAGGGCATTGGCGGTCACGTTGATCACCGAGGTGATCAGCATGATGAGGAAACCGTCCCGGATCTGGCGCTTCGGCGCCACCTTCCCGGCCATCCGTCCGCTCGCCCAGGCGCCTGACATGATGCCGCCGATCGTCAGCATGAAGAACCAGAAGAACTGCGTGGGCGCCAGCGCGAGGTGATCGCCGAGAAACGCCGGCGCCGCCAGCACGTAGAGGAACATGCCGTTGAACGGCACGCCGCTGGCCAGTGCGAGCAGCAGGAAACGCGGGTCGGAGCACAGGTCCCAATAGCCGCGCATCAGGTGCCGCACATGGAACGACTGGCGCTGGTCGACGTGCAGTGTCTCGGGCAGCAGCTTCCAGTTGGCGACGAACAGCACCACGCCGACGCCGACCAGGAACCAGAACACGCTGTGCCAGCCCAGGTGCACGAACAGGAAGCCGCCGACGATCGGCGCGATCGCCGGCGCCACGCCGAAATAGATCGTGACCTGCGACATCACGCGCTGCGCCTCGGCCGGCGGAAACATGTCGCGGATCACCGCACGCGAGACCACGATTCCCGCTCCGGTCGACAGGCCTTGCAGGGCGCGAAACAGCACCAGCTGGCCGATCGTCTGCGACAGCGCGCAGCCGAGCGACGCGATGGTGAAAACGGCAAGGCCCCAGAGCACCACCGGCCGCCGACCGAAGCTGTCCGACAGCGCGCCGTGGAACAGGTTCATGAACGCGAAGCCGAACAGGTAGGCCGACAGCGTCTGCTGCATCTCGGCCGGCGTGGCGCCGATGGAGCGCGCGATGCCCGAGAACGCCGGCAGGTAAGTGTCGATCGAGAACGGACCGAGCATGCCGAGGACGGCAAGCAGGACCGCAAGCGCCCAGCGCGGGGCTTTCCAGAGGGTTTGGGCGTCGGGGTTCATAAAGGCATCTCCGGAATTCTTGGCGCTGAAAAAGAAGAGCGCCCTGAAGGCGCTCGTATTGCCGGAAACACCGCGGAACCGGCTCTGCCGGGCCGCTGGTGTTGCCCCCGGTAGGGGGTTGGCGAAGCGACACGAAGTGCGCGAAGCCTGGGGGCGAGCCGATTTACAGCGTGTCGATGAAGCTGCGCAGCTTGTCCGAGCGCGACGGGTGCTTGAGCTTGCGCAGCGCCTTCGCCTCGATCTGGCGGATACGCTCGCGCGTCACGTCGAACTGCTTGCCGACTTCTTCCAGCGTGTGGTCGGTCGACATCTCGATGCCGAAGCGCATGCGCAGCACCTTGGCTTCGCGCGGCGTGAGCGAGTCGAGGATGTCCTTGAC
>SEGN01000685.1 GCA_004211245.1 Variovorax sp. | reverse complement strand
CGTACTGCTTCTCGACCCACTCGCGGTACGCGCCGCTCTGCACGTTGCGCACCCATTCGCCGTTGGCCAGGTACCACTCGACCGTCTTGCGGATGCCGGTGTCGAAGGTCTCTGCCGGCCTCCAACCGAGTTCACGCTCGAGCTTGCGCGCGTCGATCGCATAGCGGCGGTCATGGCCGGGGCGGTCGGTCACGTAGGTGATCTGCTCGCGGTAGCTCTTGCCGTCGGCGCGTGGCTGCAGCTCGTCGAGCAATGCGCAGACCGTGTTGACGATTTCGATGTTGGGCTTTTCGTTCCAGCCACCGACGTTGTAGGTTTCGCCAAGGCGCCCGGCCTCCAGTACACGGCGAATGGCGCTGCAATGGTCCTTGACGTAGAGCCAGTCGCGCACCTGCATGCCGTCGCCGTACACCGGCAGCGGCTTGCCGGCCAGCGCGTTGACGATCATCAGGGGGATGAGCTTTTCGGGAAAGTGATACGGGCCGTAATTGTTGGAGCAGTTGGTCGTCAGCACCGGCAGGCCGTAGGTATGGTGCCACGAGCGCACCAGATGGTCACTGGCTGCCTTGCTGGCCGAATACGGACTGTTGGGCTCGTACTTGTTCTCTTCCGTGAAGGCCGGGTCCGTAGCCGAAAGCGAGCCGTAGACCTCGTCGGTCGACACGTGCAAAAAGCGAAACGCGTTCTTCTCGTCGGCCGGCAAGGCGCTCCAGTAGCCGCGCACCGACTCGAGCAGCCTGAACGTGCCGAGCACGTTGGTCTGCACGAAGTCCTCGGGGCCGTGGATGGAGCGATCCACATGCGATTCGGCGGCGAAATTCACCACGGCACGCGGCTTGTGCTCGGCCAGCAGCTTGCCGACCAGCGCGCTGTCGCCGATGTCACCCTGCACGAAGACATGGCCGGCGTTGTTCGCCAGGGAAGCCAGCGTTTCCAGATTGCCGGCGTAGGTGAGCTTGTCGAGATTGACGACCGCTTCGCCGCTTTGCGCGAGCCAGTCGAGGACGAAATTGGCGCCGATGAAGCCGGCGCCGCCGGTAACCAGGATCATGGGGTCCCCTGTTGCTGT
>SEGN01000684.1 GCA_004211245.1 Variovorax sp. | reverse complement strand
GTCACCGCGGCGGCACCGGTGCCGCCGGTGTTGCCCGCCACGTTGATGACGTCGGCGCCGGCCTTCGCGACACCCACCGCGATGGTGCCGATGCCCTCCGAGGACACGAGCTTGACGATGACCCGGACCCGCGCCGCCTTGCAGTCGTGGATCAGCTGCGCGAGGTCCTCGATGGAGTACGTGTCGTGATGCGGTGGGGGAGAAACGAGTTCGACGCCGGGTGTGCCGCCACGCGCGGCCGCGATCTCGACGGTCACCTTGGGTGCGGGCAGCTGCCCGCCTTCGCCGGGCTTGGCGCCCTGCGCGATCTTGATCTCGAGTTCCTCGAGCATCGGGTCGGCCAGGTACCCGGCCCACACACCGAAGCGGCCGGACGCGAACTGCTTGATCTTGGAACCGCGGATGGTGCCGTAGCGGGAGATGTGCTCGCCGCCCTCACCGCTGTTCGACATGCCGCCGGCCATGTTGGTGCCGTGCGCGACGGCCTCGTGCGCGTTGGAGTTCAACGCGCCGTGGCTCATGGCGCCGGACGTGAGGAACGGGGTGATGTCGCTGGCCTTCTGCACCTTCTCGATCGGCAGGCTCGCCGGAGCGGTGCGCAGCAGCGACAGACATCGCAGCGCCTCACCGGACGTGCGCACGAGAAGAGCGTCGCCGTCCACGCTGTGCTCGCGGAGATCGTCGCCGAACCGCATCGCCAGCGATTCGCCGAGCGCCGCCAGCACGCGGGCCTCGCCCGCGTGGGGGCCGGTGAGCCGGAGCCGGAACCGGTCCGGGCCGACGGCCTCGGATTCGAGTCCGCGCACCGCGAAGCTGTTGTTGCCCTTGCGGGAGAAGCGGCCCATCTGCTTGCGGAACTCGGCTGCCGTGGTGAGGAACGTGACGTCGGCAGGCAGATCCAGCACATCCCGCAACGCTGCGGGACGACGGGTGCGCTCCTCGGCCATGGTCCGCGCGAAGGCGCGGTAGCCGGGGGTGATCTCGAAGCGGTCGATCGCCTCGGGTGTCAGCTTCTGGAAGCCGGCGTTGCGGTAGGCGTCGTCGTCGAGACCGAACGCGTCCTCGAGCCGGTT
>SEGN01000218.1 GCA_004211245.1 Variovorax sp. | reverse complement strand
ACCGAAGACGACCCGAACGCCGGCAACGCCGACCGCGTCAAGGACTCCGCCCAGCAGATCTGGCTGGCCGGCCTCGGCGCGTTCGCCAAGATGCAGCAGGAGGGCAGCAAGGCCTTCGAAGCCCTGGTGAAGGACGGCGCGGGCATGCAGAAGAAGACGCAGCAGGCGGCCGAAGAAACGCTGAGCCAAGCACAAACACGCATGGCGGGACTGGCCAGCGAGTTCGGAGCCAAGACCAGCGCCGGCTGGGGCAAGCTCGAGAACCTCTTCGAGGAACGCGTGGCGCGAGCGCTGGAACACCTGGGCGTGCCGTCGGCCGAAGATGTAACAGCACTGCGTGCTCGCGTGGCAGCGCTAGAAGCGCAAGTAAAGGTCCGGCAAGCGTCCACGCCGCGCACGACCGCCAAGCGCGCCGACCCGGCTGCCAAAGCAGCCAAGCGGCCGCGTAGTCGCAACCAGCGCTGAAGCTTCTAGCTGCCCCAAAGCGGCATCCGCAGAGGCTGTCGCACGGTGGCGAACCACGCGCGACGCGCATGAAACCCGGGCAAGAATTCCCGACCTTGATCCAGTTCTTTCCATGATTGCCACTCCCTCTGCGTTCGTCGTCGTCACGCCTGTCTTCGAGGATGTGCAAGCTGCCACCCGACTGTTCCAGGAACTCGCTGCTACCTTCGGCAATCATGTTCATGTGGTCGCCATCGATGACGGCTCGGTTCGCCAGCCCATCGACGCTAAGGCAATGAGGACGGCCGGACTCGTTGGCACGGTTATCCGCCTGCGTCGCAACATTGGCCACCAGCGGGCCATTGCGGTTGGGCTGAGCTACGTGGCCGAGCACATGCCGAATTCGCCGCATGTCGTGGTAATGGACTCCGACGGCGAGGATCTCCCAGGCTCCATCCCCGATCTGCTCGAACGACTGAAGGCAGAGGATGTGGACCTGGTCGTCGCGCAACGCAGGACGCGGGTCGAAACGCTTCGCTTCAAGACCTTCTACGCCGTCTACAAACGGCTGTTCAAGCTGCTCACGGGGCGTAACCTCAGCTTTGGGAACTTCATGGCCTTGAAGCCGACCGCGATCAAACGGCTGACGGCCATGCACGAACTCTGGACGCACGTGGCCAGCTGCGTTCTTGCATCAAGGCTTCGCATCGCGATCTGTGCGCTCGACCGCGGCCCGCGCTATGCCGGTAAAAGCAAGATGAATTTCGTCGGCTTGGCGTTGCACGGATTTCGCGGCGTCATGGTCTTTGCCGAAGACGTCCTCGTGCGCGTAGGTATTGCGTCTGCGCTGATCGGGAGTTTGACTATCGTCGGCGGATTGGCCTCCATCGTGCTCAAGATCTCCGGCTTCGCGACGCCTGGCTGGTTCTCGGTGGCGCTGGGCGTGCTACTCATCGTTTTTCTTCAGACTGGGACGTTGGCACTGATGAGTCTCATGTTGACTGGCGTCAGCAAGTCCGGCGCGCCTGCCTTGTCGGACTACGTGCATGCCATCGACTTCATTGAGCACAGCAACGGCCAGTTGGCATGACGCAGCGACTTCGACTAGATGATCCACGCGTCGCTGAAGTCGGCCGTTTCATAGCGAACGGGCTGATGGCCACAGCCGTTCACTACGCCGTTCTGACGTTGAACCTGCGAATGCTGGGAGTGCCTTCTGCCGGCGTCGCCAATTTCGTGGCCGCCTGGTTCGGTATCGGCGCCTCATTCATTGGCAACCGGTTTTTCGTTTTTCCACGGAGGACCGCTCCGGTCGTCCGTCAGGCCGTCCGCTTTCTGGCCCTCTATGCAACCATGGCCTCCCTTCACGGCCTGCTGCTGTTCGCGTGGACCGATGTCCTTCATCTGGACTACACCGCAGGCTTCGTGATAGCCGCCGCGCTCCAGGCGATGCTTAGCTACCTAGGAAACAAGCTGTTCGTCTTCACCGCCTCATGAAATTCGCCAAATTCGTCTCGGCCTCCGGGCTCTTTCTCGTACTGACCTGCACTATCTATTGGGTGCACATCACCTTCTTTCCCGTCAACGTCGTCTTTTACAGTGCCGTTTTCGACGGCGTGCTCGCGGCTGCGCTCACCGGACTGTTCGCTTGGCGATTTCGTCCGTTTGTTGTGTTCACCGCCTTCGAGAAGTGGCAGATGCTGCTGATCTGGCTGCTAACCGCCTATGCGGTGGCCATTTCTGTGCCCACCGTGCTGGACCGGTCGCTGTCCTTCTACATCCTCGAGAAGCTGCAGCAGCGCGGCGGCGGCATCCAAAAGAGCCGTTTCTCTGAAGTCTTCACGCAGGAGTATCTGAAAGAGCATCGGCTGGTCGATGTACGACTAACCGAGCAGCTCGAGTCCGGCACCATCCGGATCGAGAACGGCTGCGTTCTGTTGACGCCCAAGGGCCGGCAGCTGACAGTATTCAGCCGCTTCTTCCGCCAGCATCTTCTTCCCAAAAAGCGCCTATTGATGGGTCAGTACAGCGACGACCTGACCGATCCCTTCAGACACAGCGCTGCTCAACTCGACTACACCTGCAAATAGGCATGCAGGCGGTTCACCACATCCTGCGGCCCCGAGCGGCCTCGACCCGCCCGATCCTCCGCCAGTACTTGGGCCTGGGCTTTGGCTTGGGTGATAGCTGGCGGACCACGCTGCTGTTGACGGCAACTCTGGGAGGCCTGCTGCTCACTGCGATGACGGAACTTCTCGGCGCTTTTCGACTGTTGGCGCACGGACCGGTGGTTGCAGTTTGGGGTTCGGCCTGCGCCGGCCTTCTCGCATGGTTTGTTCGAAATAGACGGCATGCAACCTCCCAGCCATTGGTGTGCGACAGAGCCCAATTCACTCAGACCGAACTGCTCTTCCTAGGGTACTTGGCGGCGGTCGTTGCATTCACTGCAGTGCTCGCTTGGGTTGCGCCGCCAAACACATGGGATTCGCAGACATACCACATGAGCCGGGTGATGCACTGGATTCAGAACAGAACCGTCGACTTCTACCCGACGGCAATCCTGAGGCAGCTGCATTCGAACCCGTGGGCCGAATACCTTATCCTCCATTTTCAATTGCTGACCGGTACCGATCGTCTGGCCAATTTCGTCCAGTGGGCGTCCATGGTGGGTTCGTTGGTGGGGTCATCGGCAATAGCCAAAGAATTGGGTGCTGAGAGGTGCGGTCAAATAATTGCTGCCGTGGCGTGCGCGACCATACCAATGGGCGTCCTGCAGAGCACATCAACCCAGACCGATTACGTTGTTGCTTTCTGGCTGGTTTGCCTCGTATTTTTCTGCATGCGACTTGCCAAACGGCCCGATCTGCCCAGTGCTCTGGGCGTGGGCGGGGCACTCGGCTTGGCGATTCTTACCAAAGGTACAGCTTACGTCTTCTCGCTCCCATTCATTGCGTTTTTGGCGATGACTGCCTTGGGGCGGCGCGATCGGAAGCTCCTGCTCTTCGTCGGCCTTGCGTGCACCATCGCATTCGTCTCGAACGCGGCCCATTACGCCCGCAACCTGGATCTCTATGGCAGCCCACTGGGTCCGGGTACAGAGGGTGCAGGGCTCGAATACAACAACCAGAGAATCGACGCGGCGGTGATCGCTTCGAACCTGTTGCGAAACGCGGGCTTACACATGGGGACTAGCGAATCACTGAACCACGCCGTCGAAAGGTCGATCAACACACTCCATAAGGTGCTGGGAATCTCGCCACGCGACCCCGCCACAACCTGGCCTGGGACGAGCTTTCAGGTTCAACGCCCGTCTATGAATGAAGACAATGCCGGAAATCCGGTGCACTTGGTTCTCATAAGCATCGCGCTGTTGCTTTACGCCTGCGGGTTTCGACGGGATGCGATTGTCACGGCCTACGTCGCCGCGGTTGTCGTAGGCTTCTTGATCTTCTGCATTTACCTGAAGTGGCAGCCGTGGCATAGCCGTCTGCACCTGCCTTTGTTCGTCCTTTGGGCACCGCTGATCGGGCTTTTCCTCTCCAACCTCTCGCGCGCCTGGGCGGGCAACATCTTGGCAGTCATGATGATCTTGAGTTCGGCACCGAACTTTGTTTTTTCGCAGACGAAGCCTGCAACGGGGAGCGCGAGCATTTTCACGTTGCCGAGAGACGATCAGTACTTCAGCAAACGGCCCGATCTGCTCCCCGTCTACAACGAGGCGGCAAGCCGAATCAAAGCACTGAACTGCGCGGACGTCGGGATAATGACAGACATCGAGGGCTGGGAATACCCGCTATGGGTCTTGCTGAAAGACAAGGCTAGCAACCCCAACAGGATCAAGCACGTTGCCGTGGGCAACGCATCCCAACGAAAGAGCTCCGAGCTCGAGAGTTTCGAACCCTGCGCGCTCTTCCTATCGAACCGCGAGCAAACAACCACTGTTTCGGTGGCCGGCAAGTCCTACGCGTTAATGTGGTCCTCAGGCGGCATCGGCGTATATATACCTCGATAGGCGCCTAATTTATTCGCCAGAACTTTCCTCCGAACGAATTGCAAACCTCATCGCACTAAAAGTATTTCGTTGCCTTCGAGCGGGGGCCCCAGCGAATATTAGGACTGACATATCCTCTATGCACCGCTTGACCAAGAGTTGGAGGCGGGCACCGTCTGGCTCGAGAACGGACGCGTCCGCCTGCAGAAGAGGGGTGTGAACTGTCGCCCCTTAGCTTTCTTGGCGATTCGTGTAGCTTGGCCGCGATCGTCCTGAGCCTGAATCGGCGCAACCCTGCAGTTTGGCATTTCGCGCTGCCTTCCGTCGCGCAAACAATCATCCCTCACAATTCCGACGCCGAGGCAAGCGGGCAGCTATGACTTGCTGTTCTCGATTGCCGCGAGGGCTCTGAGCGGTGTCACACACTCTAGGAATGGCGGCATCGCACACGCCTGTCGCGGCCGAGTTGAGCATCAGCCCCGGCAACCTCTACTACCACTACCCCGCGAAGGACGAGCTGATCAACCGGCTCTACGAAGGCTATGAAGCCGAGCTCCTCGAGCTGCTGCACGCCAGCGAGGGCGTGCACGACGTCGAGGATGCGTGGTTCTTCATGCACAGCCTGTTCGAGCTGATCTGGCGCCATCGTTTCCTGTACCGCGACCTGAACGACCTGCTCAGCAAGAACCGGCTGCTCGAAACGCGCTTCCAGGCGGTGCTGGCCAACAAGGTGACGGCCATCCGGGCCCTGCTCGACGGCATGGCACGCGCCGGCCACCTGGAAATCGATCCGCGCGAGGTCGACGCGCTGGCGCAGAGCATGGTGGTGGTGCTGACCTACTGGCTCAGCTACGAGTACGTGCGCAACCCGCGCCAGGCGCTCGAGCCAGCCCATGCACAGGGCGCGCTGCTGCGCGGGGCCCAGCACACCCTGCACCTGCTCGCTCCCTACCTGGTGGCGGCGCAGCGCCGGCATCTGCTGGGTCTGAGCGAGGCCTACGCCACCGAAGACGCGGTGGCCGCCTGACATGCCCTGGACGAGCCTGCCCTACACCGATGTGCCGCGCTTCGACGCGGCGAGCCTGCTGGCGCACTGGAACCGGCTGCACGCGAGCCAAGGGTTGCAGCCGCCGGCGCCGGGGCCGCTGGCCGAGGGCTGGGCGCTCTACCACAGCGGCGAGTTCGAGCGCGCGGCCGCGATCGGCTTGCAGCACGGACGCGAAGGCGCCGCACTGGTCAATCAGGCAACCGCCATCTATGCCAACTACCTCGAGCCGCGCGAGGCGGTTCGGCTGGCGCTGTTCCGCCAGGTGGCCGAGCAGGCGGCGGCGCAGGCCGGCGCCGAACCGGAGGACTGCCAGGCGCACTACTGGGAGGCCTATGCGCTCGGGCGCTACAGCCAGGGCATCAGCGTGGCGCGCGCGCTGGCGCAGGGGCTGGGCGGCAAGGTCAAGACGGCGCTGGAGCGCGTGATCGCGCTGCAACCGCATCATGCCGATGCCCATGTCGCGCTGGCCGCCTTCCATGCCGAAGTGATCGACAAGGTCGGGCCGCTGGTGGCGCGCATGACCTACGGCGTGCGGGCCGACACGGCCATCGACCTGTTCGAACGCGGTCTTCAGTTGCACCCGGAATCGGCCAGCGCGCTGATGGAGTACGCGCGCGGGTTGCTGATGCTGCATGGCGAAGGCCGCATGGCCGAAGCGACGCGACTGTACGAGAAGGCTGCCTCCCTCAAGCCGGCGGACGCGCGGGAACGACTCGACGTGGAGCTGGCCCGCGCCGGCCTCTCGGACTGAGACAGAATCTCCGGATGACCGATCTCAACGCCCTTTTCGAAGCCGCCCAGGCCAACTCCAAACTGCTGGCCGAACGCCCCGACAACCCGACGCTGCTCAAGATCTACGGCCTCTTCAAGCAGGCCACGCTCGGCGACAACACAGAAAAGAAACCGAGCTTCAGCGACTTCGTGGCCCGTGCCAAATGGGACGCATGGACGGCGAACAAGGGCCTCGACGCCGATGCGGCGAAGCAGGGTTACATCGATCTGATCGAGTCGCTGCGCTAGCGCCCGGCGATCAGGCCTCGCCGAGCAGTTCGTCGAGGTTGCGCGAGACCTTGGCCTCGATCTGGCTGCTGAAGGCGTCCATCAGGAAGCCGAGCTTCATGTGCAGTTCGAACGACTCGGCCGTCACGCGCAGCGTTCCTTCGGCACCCGGACGGGCGAATTGCGCCACGTCGCATTCCCAGCCTTCGGAGTAGCGGCACTCCATTCCGTATTCGCGTTCGGCCTGGTCGACCCATTGCTGCGCGATTTCGCGGGCGCGCTCTATGCCGAGCGTGTGATTGCGTTCGATGTGGATGTCAGACACCGGGCGTTCCGTTCTCGTGTGTGTTGTTCTTCAGGACCCGCTCGCGCTCGCCTTTGGGCAACGCTGCGATGCGCTTGACGGCGGCGTAGAAGCGCGGCCAGTCACGGCCTTCGCGCTCGTACAGCGCCTCGAAGGCGGGCACCAGATCATCGTAGGCGGCCTGCGCGCCGAAAGTCGCATTGTTGGCGCGTGCCGCCCACGCATCGTAAGCGCCCTGCCGCGGGCCCGGCCAGTCCGCGCGCAGCACGGCATAGCGGGCGTGGAAGGCGTCCATTGCCGCCTTCTTCATCGCAGCCACCGCCGGCCAGTCGCGCGCCTGCGCTTCCTTCGATGCATAGACCTGCGCCAGGCTGCGGCGCGTGTCGAGCATCAACGCACGAAACTGCTGGCGCCGCCCGTCGAACTGCCGATACTCGGCGCGGGCCGCATCACCCGCCTGCGTGGCGAGCCAGCGCGCACCGCCGATGCGCTCGACCGCCGTGGCGTACGACTCGTTGAACACGGTGTCGTCCTGCACGTAGAGCACCTGGTGCGCCAGTTCGTGGAAGATCAGCCGCGCGAGTTCGCCTTCGGGGTAGCCGATGAAGGTCGACAGCAACGGGTCGCCGCCGGCCCAGTTCAGCCAGCCCAGCGTCGAATAGGCCGGCACGGGGTACACGGCCGCCTCCAGGCCGGCGCTGCGCTGCGCGGCGGCTTCGGCATGGGCATCGGCATTGCTGTAGTACCCGCGGTAGCCGACGCAGCCCGCGACCGGGAAGCACCACGTCTTGAGCGTGAGCGAGTATTCCGGCGCCGCCACGACGTTCCACACCGCCGCCGCGCGGTGAAGGTCGGCATAGGCGGTGTAGCTCGCGTTGTCGGGCAGTCCGAGCTCGGTCACGGCGAAGCGGCGGATGCGCTGGGCGAGCTCGAGCCTGGCCTTGAGCGCGGCCGGCGTGGCCGGATCGGCCAGCCATTGGGGCACCGGCCTGGCGGCGCGCATCAGGTCCACGTGGCCGCTGGCCGACTGCCAGTAGTAGCCGAGGTTGCTGCAGCCGGTGAGCGCGAGCGCACCCGCCATCGCCGCGGCCAGCAGCCACGCGACCTTGCGGCGGCGCGTCATGGCGCCGCTGCACGCCCGGCATCGACCTCGACCTGCACCAGGCAGTCGTAGAAGGTCGGGCCGCGGCCGATGTCGGTCAGGCGCTGGCTGGTGAGCTGGTTGACGTTGGTGCCGTCCATGCCGAGCTTGCGCCACCAGATGCCCAGGCC
>SEGN01000017.1 GCA_004211245.1 Variovorax sp. | reverse complement strand
CGCTGAGCGCATGGCTGCCATGTCCTCCCGCGGCCGCGGCCGCCGCACGATCAACGAGATCAACATGGTCCCGTTCATCGACGTGATGCTGGTGCTGCTGATCATCTTCATGGTCACGGCGCCGCTGATCACGCCAAGCGTGATCAACCTGCCCACGGTCGACAAGGCCAACAAGCAGCCCGACAAGCCGATCGAGATCGTCATCAAGAGCGACGACGAAGTGCAGATCAAGAAGGATCCGTCCACCGGCACCGGCGGCACGTCGATCCCGATGACGCAGATCGGCAGCGCCGCGCAACAAGCGCAGGGGGGCGACGCGCAGCGTCCGGTCGTCATCAGCGCCGACAAGTCGGTGAAGTACGAAACGGTGGTCAAGGCCATGAACCAGCTCAAGAAGAGCGGCGTCGAGCGCGTCGGCCTCTCGGTCACCACCACGGGCGGCAAGTAACGCATGTCGCTGGCCGCCGACCGTCCCGAATTCGCTCCGCCGCCGCAACGCGGCACGCCGCGTGCCGTCGCCATCGCGCTGTTCGCTCATGCGCTGCTCATCGCCGCGCTGACCTGGGGCGTGAACTGGAAGCGAGAGGCCGAGGACGATGCGGTCGAGGCCGAACTCTGGTCGTCGACGGTTCAGCAAGCGGCGCCGAGACTGTCGGCCCCGCCCACGCCTGTGCCACCGCCACCCACGCCTGCGCCGGCGCCCCCGCCACCGCCGCCTCCTCCTCCACCGCCGAAAGCGGTGAAGCCGCCCGATCCGACGCCGGTGCCGAAGGCGCCCGACATTGCCCTCGAGCGCGAGAAGAAGCTCAAGGAACAGAAGGAGCGCGAGCGCGAACTGGAAGAAGATCGCCAGGAAAAGCTCAAGCAGCAACAGCTTGCCGCGAAGAAGGCGCAGGAAAAGAAGGAGCGCGAAGCGAAGCAGCGCGCCGAGGACGAAGCCGAGCGCAAGCAGGAACAGCAGCAGAAGCTGGCCGAGCAGAAGAAGAAGCAGGAAGCCGAAGCCAAGAAGGCGGAGGCACAGCAGGCCGCCCAGGCCAAACAGGCCGAGGCCGCCAAGCAGGCGGCGGCGGATCGCGCCGCCACGCTCAAGCGCATGCAGGGTCTGGCGGGCGCGAGCGGCGCCGACGACGCCAAGGGCACGGCCCTCAAGTCATCCGGGCCCTCGGGTGGCTACGGCGCGCGCATCGCCGCCGCCGTGCGTCCGAACATCACGTTCCCCGATGCGGACATGGTGAACGGCAACCCGGCCGCCGAATTCGATGTGAGTGTGGCGCCCGACGGCACCATCGTGAACGTCAAGCTGCGCAAGTCGAGCGGCATTCCGGGTTGGGACGATGCGGCCGAACGCGGCCTGCGCAAGACGGACAAGCTCCCCCGCGATACCGACGGGCGCATCTTCCCGTCACTGATCGTCGAGCTGCGCCCCAAGCGCTGACCCTTCTCAGTCGTAGATGACGGCGGCCTTGCCCGCCTCGGCCTGCGCGGTCCAGCTGGCGAGCGCCGCATCGGTCGGAAAGAACCTCGCGGCCTCGCCCAGTTGGAGTTCCACCTGGGCCCCGCCGCGCGCCAGAGACAGCCGCACCGGCAGACCCTGTCGCAGGTCGCCATGCTCGCTGCTCTCGATGCGCGGCGGAAAGTCGCGCGCGATGCGCGCGATGTCGGGCGCCTTGCCGTTCACCGCCACGCGCAGGAACTTGCCGAAGCGGCAGCGCGCCGCCGCCAGATCCCACACCTGCGTGACGTTGAAGCGCGCCTCGAAGCCGCCGCGCCCGGGCTGCAGCTTGCCGCTGACGATGACCAGTTCGTCGTCCTTCAGCACATTGCGGTTCGCGTTGAAAAGCGCTTCGTCGGCGGTCGCGTCGATCGCCTCGGTCTTGTCGTCGAGCTTGAACAGCACCAGCCGCCCGCGCTGCCCGTTGATCACGCGCAGATCGCTCACGATGCCGGCGATGACCTGCGGCTCGCGGCTGTCGAGCAGGTCGGTGATCTCGCGCTTGCAGAAGCGCCGCACCTCGTGCGCGACTTCGTCGAACAGGTGGCCCGACAGGTAGAAGCCGATCGCGGTCTTCTCGTAGGTGAGCCGTTCCTTCACGCCCCAGGGCGTGGCGTCGACCAGGTCGGGCTCCTGCGCGGCCGAGCCGTGCTCGCTGTCGCCGAAGATATCGACCTGAGCGGCGTTGGCGGCCGTCGCGTTGGCGAAGTCGAAGGCGCGGTCGAGCGACGCCGCGAGCGCGGCGCGGTTCTGTTGCAGGGCATCGAACGCGCCGGCCTTGATGAGCGCCTCGACCGTGCGCTTGTTGATGCGCGTGCGGTCGACGCGCACGCAGAAGTCGAACAGGCTCTTGAACGGACCGCCCTCTTCCCGTGCCGCCGCGATCGCATCGATGGCGTGCTGGCCCGTGCCCTTGATCGCGCCGAGGCCGTAGCGAATCACCTTGTCGCTGACCGGTTCGAAACGGTAGCGGCCCCGGTTCACGTCCGGCGGTTCGAAGGTCAGGCCGAAATTCTTCACCGCATCCTGGAACAGCACCTTGAGCTTGTCGGTGTCGTCCATTTCCACGGTCATGTTCGCGCAGAAGAACTCGGCCGTGTAGTGCACCTTGAGCCAGCCGGTGTGGTACGCCAGCAGCGAGTAGGCGGCGGCATGGGACTTGTTGAAGCCGTAGCCCGCGAACTTCTCCATCAGGTCGAAGATCTCGTCCGCCTTGTCCTGCGGGATGCCATGGGTCTGCAGGGCACCGGCGCGGAACTTCTCGCGATGCTCGGCCATTTCCTCGGCCTTCTTCTTGCCCATCGCACGGCGCAGCAGGTCGGCGCCGCCGAGCGAGTAGCCGCCCAGGATCTGCGCGGTCTGCATGACCTGCTCCTGGTAGACCATGATCCCGTAGGTCTCGCTCAACATCTCGGCCACGGCCGGGTGCGGGTAGGCCACGTCCTCGCGACCATGCTTGCGTGCCACGAAGCTCGGGATCAGGTCCATCGGGCCGGGGCGGTACAACGCGTTCAGCGCGATCAGGTCTTCCAGTCGCGTGGGCCGGGCGTCCTTCAGCATGCCCTGCATGCCGCGCGATTCGAACTGGAACACCGCTTCCGTCTTGCCGTCGGCAAAGAGCCTGTAGGTGGCCGCGTCGTCGAGCTTGATGTCCTCGTACGCGAACTTCTCCTGGCCCTTGTGGCGCGCGACGATGAAGTCCTTGGCGATCTCGAGGATGGTGAGCGTGGCAAGGCCCAGAAAGTCGAACTTGACGAGGCCGATCGCTTCCACGTCGTCCTTGTCGTACTGGCTCACGGCCGAGTCGCTGCCGGGCTGCTGGTAGAGCGGACAGAAATCCGTGAGCTTGCCCGGCGCGATCAGCACGCCGCCGGCGTGCATGCCGATGTTGCGCGTCATGCCTTCGAGCTTCTGCGCCAGCTCCACCAGCATGCGGACTTCTTCTTCCTTCTCGATGCGCGCAGCGAGCTGGGGCTCGGCGGCGATCGCATACTTTTCGCGGTCCTCTTCCTTCAGGTTGGCCGGTGGGTACTGGAGGGTGACGGGCTTGCCGGGCTTGTTCGGGATGAGCTTGCTGATACCGTCGCAGAACATGTAGCTCATGTCGAGCACGCGGCCCACGTCGCGGATCGCCGCGCGTGCGGCCATGGTGCCGAAGGTGGCGATCTGGCTCACCGCGTCACGCCCGTACTTGTCCTTGACGTAGTCGATGACCCGGTCCCGATTGCCCTGGCAGAAGTCGATGTCGAAGTCGGGCATCGACACGCGCTCGGGGTTCAGGAAACGTTCGAACAGCAGGTTGTATTCGAGTGGGTCGAGGTCGGTGATCTTCAACGCGTACGCCACCAGCGATCCCGCCCCCGAGCCGCGACCCGGGCCCACGGGGCAGCCGTTGCCCTTGGCCCACTTGATGAAGTCCCCAACGATCAGGAAGTAGCCCGGGAAGCCCATCTTGAGGATGGTGTTGATCTCGAACTCGAGGCGCTCGACATAGCGGGGCCGCTCGGCATCGCGCTTCGCCGCGTCCGGGTACAGGTGCGCAAGCCGCTGTTCGAGCCCCTCGAAGGACTCGATGCGGAAGAACTCGTCGATCGGCATGCGCACGCCATCGACCACGGGGGTGGGAAAGTCAGGGAGCTGCGGCTTGCCCAGCACCAGCGTGAGGCTGCAGCGCTTCGCGATCTCGACCGTGTTGGCAAGGGCGCTCGGCACGTCCGCGAACAGCGCCTGCATCTCGGCCGACGACTTGAAATACTGCTCGCGCGTGAACTTGCGCACCCGCCGCGGGTTGCCCAGAATCTCGCCTTCGGAAATGCAGACACGCGCCTCGTGCGCCTCGAAATCGTCGGGCTGCGCGAACTGCACGGGGTGCGTCGCGACCACCGGCAGCTGCAACCGTGCCGCGAGTTGCACCGCAGCGATCACATGCGGCTCGTCCTCGGGCCGGCCGGCGCGCTGCAGCTCGATGTAGAAGCGGTGCGTGAAGATCCCGGCCAACTGCAGCGCAATCTCGGCCGCCCGCGCGTCGCCATGCGCCCCGCCCTGCAGCAGCGGCTGGCCGAGCGGACCGGCCTGCGCGCCCGACAGCAGGATCAGCCCGCCGTTGAGCTCCTCGAGCCAGGCGAGCTTGCACACGGCCTGCGACTGGCCACGGCCGACATTCTGCGTCCAGGCCCGCGCGAGCAGTTCCGACAGGTGAAGGTAGCCCTGCGCATCCTGCACGAGCAACACCATGCGAGAGAGCGCACCGGGTTCCTTGCCGAGCCCGTCGACGAAGATCTCTGCGCCGATCAACGGCTTGACGCCCTTGCCGCGCGCTTCCTTGTAGAACTTCACCGCGCCGAACAGGTTGCTCAGGTCGGTGATGGCCAGCGCCGGTTGCCTGTCGTTGGCCGCGGCCTTGACGACTTCGTCGATGCGATTCGTGCCGTCGACGACGGAAAACTCGGTGTGCAGGCGCAGGTGAACGAACATCGGGTCATTGTAGAAAGCAGGCAGTTCACGATGCGATGTGCCGCTCTCTAAAATCGCGCCCCGTGCAAGAGATTTTGAATATCGCGGCCTACAAGTTCGTGGCCATCGACGACCCGCTGGCGCTGCGTGACGACCTGCGCGCGCGCACGCAGGCGGCCGGCCTCATGGGCACCATCCTGCTGGCGCCGGAAGGCATCAACCTGTTCCTGGCCGGCGCCGCCGATGCCGTGCGCGGGTTCGTCGCCTTCCTGCGCGCCGATGCGCGCTTCGCCGATCTCGAAACCAAGGAGAGCTGGTCGGCCACGCAGCCGTTTCGTCGCATGCTGGTGAAGGTCAAGCGCGAGATCATCCGCATGGACCGTCCCGCGATCCAGCCGGCTGCCGGCCGGGCGCCCGGCGTGACCGCCGCCACGCTGAAGCGCTGGCTCGACCAGGGCCACGATGACGCCGGACAGCCCGTCGCGCTGCTCGACACGCGCAACGCCTTCGAGGTCGATCACGGCACCTTCGACGGTGCGATCGACTGGCGCATCGACAAGTTCACCGAGTTCCCGCAGGCGCTGCTCGAACACCGCGACCAGCTCGCGGGCAAGACGATCGTCAGCTTCTGCACCGGCGGCATCCGCTGCGAGAAGGCCGCGATCCTGATGCGGGAGGCCGGCGTGGCCGACGTGCTGCAACTCGAGGGCGGCATCCTCAAGTATTTCGAGGAAGTCGGCGGGGCGCACTACACGGGCGACTGCTTCGTGTTCGACGGCCGCCGCACGCTCGGCCCCGACCTGGCCGCCACCGGCAGCGCCGCGAGCGCCCGGGCGGCGGAAGACCCGGACATCGCGATCAAGCGCTAGCCTCGGCGCGGCGCAGCAGCCGCAGGCCATTGGCCACCACCAGCAGACTCGCGCCCATGTCGGCGAACACCGCCATCCACATGGTCGCGCTGCCGAACACCGCCAGCACGAAGAACACCGACTTGATGCCCAGCGCCAGCGTGATGTTCTGCCACAGCACAGCGTGCGTGCGCCGCGACAGGCGGATCGTCTCCGCAATGCGGCCGAGGTCGTCGTTCATGATGACCACGTCGGCCGCTTCCATCGCGGTGTCCGTGCCTGCGCCGCCCATCGCGAAGCCGATGTCGGCCCGGGCCAGTGCCGGTGCGTCGTTGATGCCATCGCCGGTCATGGCGGTCGGGCCGTAGCGCTGCTGCATCTCGCGGATGGCGTCGAGCTTGTCCTGCGGCAGCAGGCCGCCGCGCGCATCGCCGAGCCCCGCCGCGCGCCCCACGGCCTGCGCCGTGGCGGTGTTGTCGCCGGTCAGCATGACGGGGGTCACGCCCATCTTCTGCAGCTGCGCCACTGCGTCGAGCGACCCGGGCTTGAGCGTATCGGCCACGGCGAACAGGGCGAGCACGCCACGCGCGTCTGCCAGCAGCGTGACGGTGCGGCCCTGTGCCTCATGGGCCGACAGCTCGGCCTCGAGCGCGGGATCCGTCTGGTTGCGCTCCTGGATGAGGCGATGGTTGCCCAGCACCATCGTCCTGCCGTCGACCACGCCTTCGACGCCGCGCCCGACCAGCGCCTTGAACGTGTCGACATCCAATGGCGCGCCTTCGATGCCCGCCGCGATGGCCCTGGAGACCGGGTGATCGGAGCGCACGGCCAGGCTCCGGGCCCAGTGCTTCACCGCGGCTTCGTCCGCCTGCTGCCAGGCCCTGAATGCCACGAGTTTCGGCTTGCCTTCGGTCAGGGTGCCGGTCTTGTCGAGCGCCACCGCCTTGAGCAGGCGCGCGCTTTCGAGGTAGGTGCCGCCCTTGATCAGGATGCCGCGTCGCGCTGCGGCGGCGAGGCCGCTCACCACCGTGACCGGCGTGGAGATCACCAGCGCGCACGGACAGGCGATCACGAGCAACACCAGTGCCTTGTAGATCGCGGCGAGCCAGGCCCAGTCGAGCAGCAACGGCGGCAGCACGGCCACTGCGAGCGCCAATGCAAACACGGCCGGCGTATAGATGGCGGCAAAGCGATCGACGAAACGCTGCGTCGGCGCGCGGGTGCCCTGCGCCTCCTCCACGGCATGGATGATTCGCGCGAGCGTGGAATGGCTGGCGGCTGCGGTCACGCGGAAATCGAGTTCACCGTGTTCGTTGACCGTGCCGGCGAACACCAGGCTGCCGGGCTCCTTGTCGACCGGAATGCTCTCGCCGGTGACGGGCGCCTGGTTGATGCTGCTGTGCCCCCTGGTGACCACACCGTCGAGCGCGACACGCTCACCGGGCTTGACACGGGCCACGGCGCCGACCGCAATGTCGCTCGCCTTCACCCGGCGCCAGCTGCCGTCGGCCTGCAGCACCTCGGCGTCGTCGGGTGCGAGATCGACCAGGCCCTTGATCGCATTGCGTGCGCGATCCACCGCGCGCGCCTCGATCAACTCGGCAATGGCGTAGAGCGCCATCACCATCGCGGCCTCCGGCCATTGGCCGATGACGAAGGCGCCGGTGACCGCGACCGACATCAGCGCGTTGATGTTGAGCTTGCCGTGCCGCAGCGCCGTCAGTCCCCTGGCATAGGTTTCGAGTCCGGCCAGCCAGATCGCGATGGCGGCGATGCCCATGCCGGCCACTCTCCATGCCGTGGTGTCGGGGGCAAGGAAGGCCAGGCCTTCCGCCGCCAGTGCGAACACCAGCGCGGCGGCCAGCCGCCTGTGGCCGGTGCCGGCGCCGTGGTCGTGCAGGGCCGCGACGGCCACCGGCTCCGGCACGAAGCCGGCCTTGCGGATCGCCTCGAGCGCGATGGCCACGGCATCGTCGCCCGCATCGATGCGCACCGTTCTTTGCGGCAAGCGGAAATGCAGCCCGCGAATCCCGGCGATGGGCTCGACCAGACGGCGGATTTCGGACTCCTCGACGGTGCAATCCATCGTGGCGATGCGAAAGGTGTTGGGTTCCTCCGCCGTCGACGGCACGGTCGCCGGCGCAGCAGGTGCGCAGCATGAATCGACCGCCGGGGCGTGGTGTGAATGATCGTGTTGAGCCATGGTGTCTTCGCTTTCATGGGTATTTCACACCCTGTACCTGCTACAGGGTCAAGTGGCTACCATCTCCACCATGAAGATCGGTGACCTGAGCAGCGCAACCGGTGTCGACGTGGGCACCATCCGTTTCTACGAGCGCACGGGCCTGCTCCCCGCTCCCGCGCGGCAAGCCAACGGCTACCGCGCCTACGGACACGAACATCTGGAAGGCCTGTCGTTCGTGCGCCATTGCCGAGCGCTCGACATTCCGCTGGCCGACATCAAGAAGCTGCTCGACTTCACCGCCGTGCCACAGGAGGACTGCGCCGACATCAACCAGCTCGTGGACGAGCAGATTGACCGCGTGCGCGCCCGGCTCAAAAGCCTGAAGGCGCTGGAGAAGCAATTGACGCTGTTGCGGGCGCAATGCTCCGAGCGCCACCGCGCCCGCGAGTGCGGCATCCTCACCGAACTGGTCTCCGCGGCGCATGGCGAAGCCTGCGCCTGCCATGCGCCGGGCCGCGCCCTCACTTCAGCGTGAAGCGCGCCGTCGACACCGACTTGCTCGCACCGGTCACCACCGCCACCGCCCTGGTGCCGGCGCCGACCTTGAACGCACCCGTCGCCTCGAGCCTGTCGCCGGCCGGCTTCAATTCGACCTCCTGCTTCTCGCTGCCGGCCAGCAGCGTCAGTTTCGCGCTGGCCTTGCTCACGTCCACGGGCTTGCCGTGGTCGCTCAGGTAGAGCTGGATCACACCGGGCTTTGCCACCAGTTCCTGGTCGAGTTGTTTGGTCTCGGCCACCACGCCGCCGTGCTTCGGCGTGTGGGCGTGGTCGTGGTCGCCGCTGGCCAATGCGGCGGAGGACAGCGCCAGCGCGCCGATGGCAATGAACGAATGCAGTTTCATGGAAATCCTTCGAGGGTTGGAAGCGGAAAGGAAAGAGGTCAGAGCGCCTCGGCGTTTTCGTCGTCCAGCAGCCGCTCGGCAGCCTTGCGGCCGAACAGCCAGAACATCAGGGGCGTGAGAAAGGTGTCCAGCAGCGTCGCGCTGACCAGGCCGGAGAAGATCACCACCGCCACCGGATGCAGCACCTCGGTGCCGGGCTGCTCGGCTTCGAACAGCAGCGGCGCGAGCGCGAAGGCGGTGACCAGCGCCGTCATCAGCACCGGCGCCAGCCGCTCCAGCGAACCGCGCACGATCAGCTTCGCGTCGAACACCTCGCCCTCGAAGCGCATCAGGTTGATGTAGTGGCTGACTTTCAGGATGCCGTTGCGCACCGAGATGCCCGCCAGCGTGATGAAGCCCACCAGCGCGGCCACCGACAGCGGCTGCCCGGAGAGCCACAGCCCCAGCACCGCGCCGACCAGCGCCAGCGGGATGTTGGCCATGATCAGTGCCGACAGCACCGCCGACTTGTAGCGGCTGTAGAGCACCACGAACATCAGCGTGAGCGAGACCAGCGACAGCAGGCCGACCCGTCGCGAAGCCTCTTCCTGTGCCTCGAACTGTCCGCCCAGCGTGATGAAGGTGCCCTCGGGCAGCTTCGTGTCCGCCACGGCGGTGCGGATGTCCGCCACCACCTCCGACAGCGCGCGGCCCTGCGCATTGGCCGACACAACGATGCGCCGCTTGCCATCGTCGCGGCTGATCTGGTTCGGCCCGTCGCCGTCCTCGATGGTCGCGATCTTCGACAGCGGGATGCGACCGCCGGGCGTCTCGATCAGGATTTGTCCGAGGCCTTCAATGGAGCGTGCCGTCTCCGGCAGGCGCACCACCAGTGCGAAGCGCCGTCCGCCCTCGACGATCTGCGCGACCTTCTCGCCCTCGACCAGGCTCTGCAGCGTGGTCAGCACGAGCGGCGCCGGCACGCCGTACTGCGCAGCCGCGGCATGGTCGATGCGCACCTTGATCTGCGGCGCGAGCACCTGCTTCTCGATCTGCAGGTCGGCGATGCCGGGAACGGCAGCCAGCTTGGCGCGCAGCGCATCGGCCTGACCGCGCAGCGCGTCGAGGTCCTCGCCGAAGATCTTGATCGCAATCTGCGAGCGCACGCCCGAAAGCATGTGGTCGATGCGGTGCGAGATCGGCTGGCCGATCTCCAGCGCCGCCGGCAGGTTGACCAGACGCGCGCGGATGTCGCCCTTGATCTCGTCCATCGTGCGCGTCAATTCGGCGGTCGGCTTCAGACCCACGTCGAGCTCGCTGACGTGCACGCCTTCGGCATGCTCGTCGAGCTCGGCGCGGCCGCTGCGCCGGCCCACATGCGTGACCTCCGGCACCTGCTTGACCAGCACCTCGGCCTGGCGCGCGAGCGCCGAGCTCTCCGCCAGCGTCACGCCGGGGTTCAGGCGCAGGCCGATCAGCAGCGTGCCCTCGTTGAACGGCGGCAGAAAGGTGGTCGGGAAGAACGGCACCGCCGCACCCGCCACCAGCACCGCCGCGCCGGCCGTGATCAATGCCGCCTTCGGCCGTGCCAGCACCGCCTGCAGCCCATTGCGGTAGCGCGCCTTGAGCCAGGCCAGCATCTTGGTGTCGCCATGGTCGAGCGACTTCATGCGCGGCAACAGGTAGTAGCTCAGCACGGGCGTCACCGTGACCGAGACGACGAGCGACGCGAGCGTGGACACGATGAACGCAATGCCCAGCGGCACGAACAGCCTGCCCTCCAGCCCCGGCAACGCGAACAGCGGGATGAACACCAGCACGATGATCACGGTCGCATAGAGGATGGCCGAGCGCACTTCCATCGTGGCGCGCGCGACCAGCTCGATCGGACCCAGGCGCTGCGCCGGATCCCTGGCCCGGTCTTCCTTGAGCCGCCGCAACACGTTCTCCACGCCGACCACCGCGTCGTCGACCAGGCCGCCGATGGCGATCGCCAGGCCGCCGAGCGTCATGGTGTTGATCGAGAGGCCGAAGTACTTGAAGACCAGCGCCGTGATGAAGATCGACACCGGAATCGCGGTGAGCGCGATGATCGTCGGGCGCAAGGTGCCGAGAAAGAAGAACAGGATCACTGCCACGAACACCGACGCACCGATCAGCTTGCCCTGCAGCGTGGTGATCGAGGCTTCGATGAAGCTGGCCTGGCGGAAGGTGACCTGGGGCGCCTCCATGCCCGGGGGCAACGATGCCTTCATGCCGGCGAGCGCGTCTTCGAGCGCCAGCGTCAGCGCGATGGTGTCGGCCGCGGGCTGCTTCTGGATGCCGAGGATTACCGCCGGCTTGCCTTCGAAGCCCGCGTCGCCACGCCGGGTGGCGGCGGCAAAGGTCACCTCCGCGATCTGGCGCAGCAGGATGGCCTGTCCGTTCTTCGCCGTCAGTGCGAGATGGCTCAGGTCATCGAGGCGCGACGTGCGCCCGAGGTTGCGGATCAGGTATTCGCGCCCGTTCAGTTCCAGAAAGCCGCCCGACGTGTTGCCCGAGTAGCCCTTCAGCGCCGCCTCCAGTTGTTCGTGCGTGATGCCGAGCTCGCCCATGCGCACGGTGTTCGGCTGCACCTGGAACTGCCGTACCTCGCCGCCGATCGGGATGACCTGCGCCACGCCGGGCACCGAAAGCAGCCGCGGGCGCAGCACCCAGTCGGCGTACTCGCGCACGGCCATTGCACCGGTCTTCGCGGTGTCGACCGGGATCGCGATCTGCATGATCTCGCCCATGATCGAACTGATCGGGCCCATGCGCGGCGTGACGCCGGCAGCGATGCCCTCCTCCATGGACGCCAGCCGTTCGGACACGAGCTGGCGCGCGCGGAAAATGTCGGTCGACCACTCGAAGGTGACGTAGAGGAACGACAGGCCGGCCGACGAGACGGATCGCACCGACTCCACGCCGGGCAGGCCGTTCATCGTGGTTTCGAGCGGGAAGGTGATGAGCTGCTCCACCTCTTCTGCCGCCATGCCGCCGGCCTCGGTGACGATGGTCACGGTCGGCTTGTTGAGGTCGGGGAACACGTCCACCGGCGTGCGCGAGAGCGTGAAGGCGCCATAGGCCATCAGCACCACGCTGCCGATGATCACGAGCAGGCGGTTGCGCAGGCTGTTTTGCAGTAGCCAGTTGAACATTTCAGTGGCTCCTGCTTGCGCTTGTGTTCGGGGCGCGTGCAGATCGATGCACAGAGAAAATCAAGGCAGTTTTCTCCATCTCATCGCACCTGGTTGATCAAGGTTGCGCCTTGCGTCGCGACACGATCGCCCGGCGCCAGTCCCGAAGTGACAGCGGCGTCGACCCCATCCAGCGGCGCGGTCGTCACGGTGCGCGGCGCGAAACGTTCGGCATCGGTCTTGACCCACACGATGGTCTGGTTGGCCGGGTTCTTCATCAGCGATGCCACCGGCACCGCGATGCCCTTGACCTTCTGCCTTGTCTGCACGAACACCCGCACCGGCTGCCCGACCGCGAGCCTCGACAGCACCGCCCCCTCGGCCCCGAAACTCAGCGGCAGCGCCTGTTCGCGCAAGCTGCGCGCCGCGCCGATGAAGCGCAGCGGCACGCGCTCGCCGCCCAGCGCGAGCGTGGCACCGCCCACATCGGCGGCCAGCGCCGCGTCGAACGCCAGCGCCTCGATGCGAAGGCGCAATGGATCGACGATCTCGAAGACCAGTTCGCGTGCGTCGACCACCTGCCCGGCCACCGCGTTGGCGGACGCGATCACGCCGGAGACTGGCGCGACCAGTGCATCCCGGCTGTTCAGGCCGGCACCGATGGCCGCGGCGCGCGCCGCAAAGCTCGCGGCCTCGCTCTCGGCCGCCTCGATCTCCTTGCGCGGCACCGTGTCGGACAACTCGCGCAGACGCGCCACGCGCTTGTTCGCGAGTGCCTGGCTCGCGCGCAACTCGGCCAGCTGTGCCGCCTGATTGGAGCGTTCGATCGGCGCCGCTGTCGGCGCGACATAGGCCAGCACCTCGCCCTTGCGCACCGCCTGGCCAGCCTCCGGCAGACCCCTTGGGCCGGCTTCGATCCGGCCTGCGACCACCGCCTGCACCTTGCCACCGGCATTGGGATCCATCAGTACGCGGCCATTGAGTTCGACCGTGCGTGGCAGCTCGCCGGCCACAGCCGTCAGCGTGCGCACGCCGAGCTGGCGCTGCGCAGGCTTGGGCAGGAACACGCTGCCATCGGGCTGTCGCTGCGGGCCGTTGCCGCCGGACGCGGCAGCGGACGCATCGCCATGGTCGTGGCCTTCGCCCGCGTGGGACGCCAAACCCATCAATGCCAGCGCGAGGCCTGCGATCCGGAGAACCTGCTTCATGCGGCACCTCCCATGCGGGGTCGACGGGCGACCAGGGTCACGACCACGAGCGCAATCAATGCGCCCACTGCCCAGATCGCGATGCGCTGCCAGCGCGGACGCGATGCGGGGGATTCGGCATGTGCCTCCGCATGGATGTCGAGTTCACCCGCGAGGAGATCGGACTCCTTGCCCGCCGCGACCGTGGCCGAAACCGACAGCACGCCGGCCTTGGGCTCTGCGGCCAGCACGGCCTCGAATTCGCCTTCGCCGTGCGGCACGGCCGTGACCTTGACACCGTCGATTTCGAGCGCGAGTTGTGCGTCCTTCACCGGGCTGTTGTCGGCAAATCGGTCGAGGTACAGCACGAGCTGTTTGCCGTTGAGCACGCCGACCAGTTCGAAGGTTTCGGAGACGGCCGCAAAGCGCGGCAAGGCCGGGCCGGTGGGAGCCGCGGCGGCCCCATGGTCGTGGCCATCGTCTGCGGGTACGGCACCGGCCAGTGCCAGAAGCGCCGCTGCGAACGCGGCGGCACGAATCGTCGAGATGTTCATGAAAATTTGTCCTGTGCGTTCATTCGGGCAGCAGGCCCAGCGCCTGCCGCCATTGGGAGATCGCGGCGGCAACCTCGATGCGTGCGCTCGCAGCCTGGCGCCTGGCCTCGACCGCTTCGGCTTCGACGCGCAGGCGCGTAGGCAAGTCGGTCTCACCGACGCGAAACGACTTGTCGAAAAAGCCGCGCGATTCGGCGGCGAGCTGCGCACGCCGCTCGGCCGCCGCAAGTTGCGCGCGTGCAGCCGCCACGCGCTCGCGCAATGCATCCTGCTCGGCCGCAATGCGCTCTCGTTCCAGCCGCAGCTGGGCCTGCAGCTCGGTCGCCTCGGCTTGCGCGGCCGCAACGCGGGCCGTGTAGCGGCTGCCAGCCCCGAGCGGAATCCGCAGACCGATGGTGATCGACGGTTCGTAGCGTTCGCCCCGGCCATCGCGCTCGCGGGTGGTCGCCAGCGTCAATTCAGGATTGGCGCGCGCGCGCGTGGTGCCGAGGGCAGCCGCCCGCTCCGCAATGGTCACGCGGTCCTGCAGTTGCGCAACAGCGGGATGCTCGGATGCCAATGCGCCGCCGGCCGGCTCGGGCTCCGCCCGGGCGTTCGCTGGCGCTTCCAGCACGCCACCGCTCGTCGCGCGCAACTGCTGGCGCGCGGCGGCCTCGGCCGACAGCGCTCGCGCCACGGCCGATTCGGCCGCAGCGACCGCGCCGTCGGCCTGGTGCTGGTCGGCCCGCGCAAGGTCGCCAGCGCGCAGGCGCTTCGCGACATCGGCCGCAAGCACGCGCGCGTTGGTCAACTGATCGCGCGCCACGTCGGCGTCGACCTGCGCGCGCTGCCGCTGCCACCAGGCTTCGCGCAGCCCCCCGGCAAGCCGCAGCCGTGCGGCGGCCACCCGGCTTTCGACGCCGCCGCGTTCGGCCTCGGCGAGCGCTCCGCTGCGTGCACGTTCTCCGGGCAGCCAGAGCGGGATGGCGAGGCCGACTTCGATCTCGCGCACGCCCTGGTTGCGGTTGAAGCGATCGGTCTTGTCCGAGAGCGTCAGGGCGGCCGGCTCGGGGGTCCAGGCCAGCGCGGCCTGCTGCTGCGCGTGCACGGCCTCTCGCCGCAGCTGCAATGCGAGTGCCTCGGGTTGGCGTGCCCAGGCAGCCTCGAAAGCCTGCGCAAGCGTGACGGCCGCGGCCGCGCGGTCCTGCGCATCCGAGTTCGCCGTGGCCGCCAGGCAGACGAGGGCCAGCATCTGCGCCAGGCCCGGTGTTCGTTTTCTTCTTCGGTGCATCCGATTCTCCTGTGATGAATGAACTCACGAGAGACCGGCAAGCGCGATCGGGACGATCGCGAGCGCGCGGCGCGAGGCCGCACACGAACGGGATTCAGGAAGACTGGAGGCCCGCCTCGCCGATCAGGCGAAGCGCACCCATTGAGGCCGGTCGGGCAATGAGACCGGTGGCGCGCGAAGCGTCACCTCGCGGCAGCACGCGCGCGCGCCTGGTGCTGCGCCCGGAGCGACCTCGCCCGCCTGCAGCAACGCGGCGCCGGGGCTGTGGCAATGGTCGCAATCGGCGCTGGCCGACTGGCCGTCATGCGACGCGTCCGGCGTCGCGTCGTGGTGTCTGTCGACATGGTGGCCGAGGTGCTGTGCCCTTCCGGCCGGCTCGTCGCCGCAATACGCCGACGCCACGCTCCAGCTCGAGAGGAGCGGCATGAAAACCAGCAACAGCAGGGACAGCCAACGACGCATCGCGGCGAGTCTAGCAGTGCCTGGCGGCGAGGTTCCGTGGACCCGCGTGTTGAATCCGCCGGGCAAGCGGGGGCAACTACCGCACGATCGACGGCCGCACCTGGACGTAGCTCTGACACAGGCGACCGAGCGTGGCCAGCGCGTCTTCGGTGCGCGCGTCCCAGGCATGGCCGTAGTTGAGGCGCAGACAGTTCGCGAAGCCGCGTGCGGCCGAAAAGATCGGGCCGGGCGCCACGCTGATGCCGAGCGTCAGTGCCTCCCGGTGGATGTCGAGCGCATTCACGCCGGGCGGCAGTTCGACCCACAGGAAGTAGCCGCCCAGCGGCCGCGTGGCGCGCGTTCCCTCCGGAAAATGGCGCGCCACCGCCTGCGCAAACTGTGCCTGCCGGGCCGCGAGCGTCTGGCGCAGCCGGCGCAGGTGCCGGTCGTAGCCGCCGCCCTCGAGGTAAGCCGCCAGCGCCTGCTGGGCAGGCGCCGAAGTACTCAGCGTCGTGGTCAGCTTCAGGCGTGCGACGGCTTTCGCGAAGCGGCCCGGCGCGGCCCAGCCGATGCGGTAGCCCGGCGCCAGGCACTTGGAGAACGATCCGCAATGCAGTACGAGCCCCTGCGTGTCGAACGCCCTGGCCGGCGGCGGGCGGCGGTCGCCGAAGTAGAGCTCGCCGTAGACGTCGTCCTCGATCAGCGGCAGCGCATGCTGCTGCAGCAGTTCCACCAGCGCCCGCTTGCGCGTCTCGGGCATCAGGCTGCCGAGGGGATTCTGGAAAGTGGTCATGAGCCAGCATGCCTTCGGGCGATGGCGTTCGATCGCATGGGCCAGGGCGGCCAGGTCGATGCCTTCGCGCGGATGCGTCGGCACTTCGATGGCCCTGAGGCCCATGCGTTCGAGCGCCTGCAGCGCGGCATAGAAGGTGGGCGACTCCACCACCACCGCATCGCCGGGACGCGTGACCGCGGCCAGGCAAAGGTTCAGCGCTTCGAGCGCCCCGTTGGTGACGACGATGTCCTCCGGATCCACGTGGATACCGTCGGCCCGGTAGCGCAATGCGATCTGGCGCCGCAGCGGCGCGTGTCCCGGTGTGAGGTCGTCGACCGTGCTCCACGGGTCGAGCGACTGCGCGGCCGCTGCCATCGCACGGCCCAGACGCGCCAGCGGGAACAGCAGCGGGCTCGGGAAGGCCGAGCCCAGCGGCACGACCTCGCGCGACATGCTCGCTTCGAGAATCCCGAACACGCGCTCGCTCACATCGAGCGCGATGGACGCGTCCGCGGGCTGCGAGCTGCGGTCGGGCTCGGGCGGCACGGGTGCGGGGGCCGGTCTGCTGTCGCAGACGTAGTAGCCCGAACGCTCGCGCGCCCGAATCAGGCCCCGCGCCTCGAGAAGGTAGTACGCCTGGAACACGGTGGAGGCGCTGACGCCACGGCGGCTGCCGGTCTGGCGCACCGACGGCAGCCGGTCGCCCGGCTTCAGCAGACCGCTGCGGATGGACGCCTCGACGTCGGCGGCGAGGGCCTCGTAGCGTTTCATGCGGCACGATTCTAGGGAGCCACCCCAAGCCAGCTTCCAACTGCTATGGTCGAACCGCCTGCACCTGCTGCTGTTCCGCGATGCCGCCGGCTGGCACAGTACCGAACGGACCCGAGTCCCCACGATGACCCAGACCCCCAAGATCCTCCTCGCGGCGCTGCGGGCGCTGGCGCTGGCGCTGCCCGCTTTCGCCGCGAATGCCACACCGTCCGACGCCATCGAGCCGCGCGTGGCCGCCTGCATCGCCTGCCATGGACGCGAAGGCGCGGCCAGTGCCGCCGCCTACTTTCCCCGACTGGCGGGCAAACCGGCCGGCTACCTCTTCAACCAGCTCGTGAGCTTCCGCGACGGCCGCCGCTTCAACTCGGACATGGTGCACCTCGTGCAGCACATGTCCGACGATTACCTGCGTGAGATCGCCGGGTACTTCGCGGCGCTCGACCTGCCCTACCCCCGGGTCAGCGAGCGCACCGACGCCAGCGCCGCCACGCTGTCGCTCGGCCGCACGCTGGTGCAACAAGGCGACGCAGCGCGCGGCATCCCGGCGTGCGTGCAGTGCCACGGCGCCGCGCTCACCGGCGTGCAGCCGGCCGTGCCGGCGCTGGTCGGGCTGCCGCGGCTGTACCTCGCGTCGCAACTCGGCGCCTGGCTCACCGACGACCGGCACGCGCTGCCGCCGGACTGCATGGCCCAGGTCGGCCGCAAGCTGACCACGGCCGACATCAACGCGGTCGCGAGCTGGCTGGCGCTGCAGCCCGTGCCCGCCGACGCCCGGCCCGCTGCCGCGCTGACACAGCCTTCGCCGCTGCCCTGCAGCGCGATGGCCAACTGAGGTCTGCAATGCGCCGGCGTTTGGCTCAACTCCTCATCTTGCTGGTCGTCCTGGTCGTGCTCGCTGCGACGACGGTCGTCTGGCTCAACCGGCGCGGCGAGGCGCCGCTGCCCGATCGGCAGACCGCCTTCGTGGCCACGCCCCAAATGGTCGAACGCGGCCGCTACCTCGCACTGGCCGGCAATTGCGCGGGCTGCCACACGGCGCGTGGCGGCGC
Organism: Variovorax sp.; assembly: GCA_004211245.1. GTDB lineage: Bacteria > Pseudomonadota > Gammaproteobacteria > Burkholderiales > Burkholderiaceae_C > Variovorax. The sequence goes on along the minus strand of SEGN01000017.1, from coordinate 3,264 downwards.
GGCGTATGCGGGCGGCGTCGGCATCGACACGCCCTTCGGCACGGTCTACGCCGGCAACCTCACGCCCGACCCGCGCCACGGCATCGGTCAATGGAGCGCCGCCGAGTTCTGGCGCGCCATGCACAACGGGCGCTCCAGGGACGGCCGCTTGCTTTACCCCGCGTTCCCGTATCCGAGCTTCACGCAGGTGACGCGCGAGGATGCCGACGCCATCTACGCATGGCTGCGCACCTTGCCGCCGGCCGCGGTTCCGAATGCGCCGCACCGGCTGCGCTTTCCCTATGACACGCAGGCCGCGCTCGCGGTCTGGCGGGCGCTGTCGTTCTCGCCGGGCAGCTTCGTCAGCGACACGGCCAGGACGGCCGAGTGGAACCGCGGCGCGTACCTGGTGAACGGCCTCGGCCACTGCATCGCGTGCCACGGCACGCGCGACGCGCTCGGCGCCACCGAGACCCGGCTCGGTCTTGCAGGCGGCTCGATCGCGATCGAGCAGTGGTATGCGCCGTCGCTCACGTCGAAGCGGGAGGCCAGCGTGGCCGACTGGCCGCGGCGCGACGTGATCGCCCTGCTGCAGACCGGCACCGCACCCGGCGGCTCGGTGATGGGACCGATGGCCGATGTGGTGTTCCGCAGCACCCAGCACCTGAATGCCGAGGATCTTGCCGCGATGGCCACGTACCTGCAGCAACTGCCCGACAGCGCGCCGCCGGCCGGCAACCGCATGCCGCAGCGCCGCGACCCCGGCGAGATGGACCGCGGCGCCCGCATCTACGACCAGCGCTGCGCCTATTGCCACGGCGACCGGGGCGAAGGCCGGCCCGGCGCCTACCCGCCGCTCGCGGGCAGTCGCGCGGTGGGCATGGACATGCCAGGCAACCTCGTGCAGGCGGTGCGGCGCGGCGGGTTCCTGCCGACGACCGCGGGCAACCCGCGCCCGTTCGGCATGCCGCCCTTCGGCCACGTGCTGGACGACACGGAGATTGCAGCGGTCCTGACCTATGTGCGCGGATCGTGGGGCAACGATGCGCCGCCGGTGACGGCCGCCGACATGCTGCGGCGCTGAATCGCGTCAGCCCCACGTCCGTGGGCTATCGCGGGTATCAAGAGGTTCTATTCGCGCCCGCGCCGCTTCTGTCACAGAATTTGAGCTCCCCCTCATTGCAGAAAAAACAGGAGCTTCCGGATGAACAGTGAAACGAATGCGGCCAGGTGCCCCTTCAGCCAAGCGGCAGGCGAAGGCAGGAAGAACAGCGACTGGTGGCCGAAGCAGCTGCGCGTGGACCTGCTTCACCAGCATTCGTCCAGCTCCGACCCGATGGACAAGGATTTCGACTATGCGGCCGCGTTCAAGAGCCTCGACCTGGCCGCGGTCAAGAAGGACCTCGCGGCCCTCATGACCGACTCGCAGGACTGGTGGCCGGCCGACTTCGGCCACTATGGGCCGCTCTTCATCCGCATGGCGTGGCACAGCGCCGGCACCTACCGCATCGGCGACGGGCGTGGCGGCGCCGGCCGCGGCCAACAGCGTTTTGCGCCGCTCAACAGCTGGCCCGACAACGTGAGCCTGGACAAGGCGCGCCGCCTGCTGTGGCCGATCAAGCAGAAGTACGGCAACAAGATTTCCTGGGCCGACCTGATGATCCTGACCGGCAACGTGGCGCTCGAGACGATGGGCTTCAAGACCTTCGGCTTTGCCGGCGGCCGCGCCGATGTGTGGGAGCCGGACCAGGACGTGTACTGGGGCCGTGAAGAAAAATGGCTGGGCGGCGACGTGCGCTACAGCCAGGGCTCGCCCGGCGTCGACAAGGACCGCGGCGTGCTGGTCAAGGACGACGACAGCCAGGTACCGCACACCCGCGATCTGGAGAACCCGCTGGCGGCAGTGCAAATGGGGCTGATCTACGTCAACCCCGAGGGGCCGGACGGGAATCCCGACCCGATCGCCGCGGCCAGGGACATTCGCGACACCTTCGGCCGCATGGCGATGGACGACGAGGAGACCGTGGCGCTGATCGCCGGGGGCCACACCTTCGGCAAGACCCACGGCGCCGGACCTGCATCGAACGTGGGCGATGAACCCGAGGCCGCTGGCATCGAGGCGCAGGGCTTCGGCTGGCACAACAAGTTCGGCAGCGGCAAGGGCGGCGACACCATCACCAGCGGCCTCGAAGTCACGTGGACCACCACGCCGACGAAGTGGAGCAACAACTTCTTCGAGAACCTGTTCGGCTTCGAATGGGAGCTCACGAAGAGCCCTGCCGGTGCGCACCAGTGGGTGGCCAAGGGCGGCGCCGGCGCCGGCACCATTCCGCATGCGCACGACGCGTCGAAGCGGCTCGCGCCGACCATGCTGACCACCGACCTGTCGCTGCGCATGGACCCGGCCTATGAAAAGATCTCACGACGTTTCCTCGCCAATCCCGACCAGTTCGCCGATGCCTTCGCGCGTGCGTGGTTCAAGCTGACCCATCGTGACATGGGACCGCGTGCACGCTACCTCGGCCCCGAGGTGCCGGCCGAAGAACTGATCTGGCAGGACCCGGTGCCTGCGGTCGACCATCCGCTGGTCGACGCGCAGAATATCGAGGCGTTGAAGAAAAAAGTGCTTTCGGCCGGTCTCACCATCGCAGAGCTGGTGTCCACCGCGTGGGCCTCGGCTTCCACCTTCCGCGGCTCCGACAAGCGCGGCGGCGCGAACGGCGCACGCATCCGCCTGGCGCCGCAGAAGGACTGGGCCGTGAACGAGCCGGAGCGACTGGCGAAGGTCCTGCAGACGCTGGAAGGCATTCGCGCCGAGTTCAACCAAGCCGGAGCCCGAAAGATTTCGCTCGCCGACCTGATCGTGCTGGCCGGGAGCGCCGCCGTCGAGCAGGCTGCCGGCGGGAACATCAAGGTCCCGTTCGCGCCGGGTCGGACGGACGCGTCGCAGGCGCAGACCGACGTGGCCTCCTTCGCGCCGCTGGAGCCCGCAGCGGACGGCTTCCGCAACTACGTGAAGGGGCACCTCGGCCTGCCTGCCGAAGTGCTGCTCATCGACCGTGCGCAGTTGCTCACGCTCAGCGCGCCGGAACTGACCGTGCTCGTCGGCGGACTGCGCGTGCTCGGCGCCAACGTCGGCCAGTCCGAACACGGCGCGCTCACGCGAACACCGGGCACGCTGACCAACGACTTTTTCGTCAACCTGCTCGACATGGGCACGGAATGGAAGCCGGTTGGCGGTTCGGACGAACAGTTCGAAGGCCGCGACCGCAAGAGCGGCGAGCT
>SEGN01000683.1 GCA_004211245.1 Variovorax sp. | reverse complement strand
ACGTTGTCGCCGGGCATGACCATTTCCTTGTCCTTCGGCAGCTCGATCGCGCCGGTCACGTCCGTCGTGCGGAAGTAGAACTGCGGGCGATAGTTGTTGAAGAACGGCGTGTGGCGCCCCCCCTCGTCCTTGCTCAGCACGTAGATCTCGGCGGTGAAGTGCGTGTGCGGCTTGACCGAACCGGGCTTGCACAGCACCTGGCCGCGCTGGACTTCCTCGCGCTTGGTGCCGCGCAGCAGGATACCGACGTTGTCGCCGGCCTGGCCCTGGTCGAGCAGCTTGCGGAACATTTCCACGCCGGTGCAGGTGGTCTTGATGGTGGGAGCCAGGCCCACGATTTCGATTTCCTCGCCGACCTTGACCACGCCACGCTCCACGCGGCCGGTCACCACGGTGCCGCGGCCGGAGATGGAGAACACGTCTTCCACCGGCATCAGGAACGCGCCTTCGACGGCACGCTGCGGCGTGGGGATGTAGGTGTCCAGCGCCTCGGCCAGGCGCATGATCGCCTGCTCGCCCAGGTCGCCCTTGTCGCCTTCGAGCGCCAGCTTGGCCGAGCCCTTGATGATCGGGGTGTCGTCGCCGGGGAAGTCGTACTTGGACAGCAGCTCGCGCACTTCCATCTCGACCAGCTCCAGCAGCTCGGCGTCATCGACCATGTCGCACTTGTTCAGGAACACGATGATGTAGGGCACGCCCACCTGGCGCGCCAGCAGGATGTGCTCGCGCGTCTGGGGCATCGGGCCGTCGGCGGCCGAGCACACCAGGATGGCGCCGTCCATCTGGGCGGCACCGGTGATCATGTTCTTCACGTAGTCGGCGTGGCCGGGGCAGTCGACGTGCGCGTAGTGGCGGTTGGCCGTCTCGTACTCGACGTGGGCGGTGTTGATCGTGATGCCGCGGGCCTTCTCTTCGGGAGCCGCGTCGATCTGGTCGTACGCCTTGGCTTCGCCGCCGAACTTGGAGGCCAGCACGGTGGCGATCGCTGCCGTCAGGGTCGTCTTGCCATGGTCCACGTGGCCGATGGTGCCCACGTTGACGTGCGGCTTGGTCCGCTCGAACTTACCTTTTGCCATT
>SEGN01000217.1 GCA_004211245.1 Variovorax sp. | reverse complement strand
CCCTTCGGCATGGTGCTCGACGCGCTGGCCAAGCCCTCGGGCTTTCCGCCGGTCATCCTGCCCGAGCGGATCGCGAAGATGCCGGCCACGGCACCGCTGACCGAGGTGCTGGGCTCCGGCCCGTTCATCTTCAAGCGCGACGAATGGGTGCCAGGCAACAAGGCGGTGTTCGTTCGCAACCCCAACTACTCGGCCCGCAGCGAACCGCCGAGCGGCCTCTCCGGCAGCAAGAAGAGCAACTTCGACCGGATCGAATGGCTCTACCTGCCGGACGCCAACAGTGCGATCTCCGCGCTCAAGAACGGCGAGGTCGACCTCATCGAGCAGTTGCCCCCCGACTACATCACCCCGCTGCGCGCCGACAAGAACATCAAGGTCGGCTCGGGCGGCGCGTACCAGGGCTTCCTGGTGCTGAACCACCTGTTCCCGCCCTTCAACAACCCGAAGGCGCGCCAGGCGCTGGCCCATGCGGTGAACCAGGAACGCTTCACCGCGGCCATGGGCTACCCGCTCGACATGCGCGTGACCTACTGCGCCACCTACTTCATCTGCGGCGGGCCCAACGAAACCGCCGCCGGCGCGGAGCCCTACCGCAAGACCGACCTGGCGCAGGCCAAGAAGCTGCTCGCCGAATCGGGCTACAAGGGCGAGAAGGTGGTGCTGCTGGTGCCGAGCGATGTGACCTACCTCAACGCCGAGGCGTTGATGGCCGCGCAGACCATGCGCAACATGGGCATGAACGTCGACATGCAGACGATGGACTGGGCCTCGATCGGCGCACGCCGCGCCAAGAAGGATGCGCCCGAGGCCGGCGGCTGGAACATGTACGTCACGGTGGCCGGCGAGTTCGACGTGAACTCGCCCATCGCCAACGCCTACCTGAGCGCCGCCTGCGGCAACAGCCTGCCCGGCTGGCCGTGCGACAAGCCACTGGACGAGCTGCGCACGGCCTGGATCAAGGAGACCGTGCCGGCCAAGCGAAAGGAACTGCTCGACGCATTCCAGACCCGCGCCTACGAAGCCGTTCCCTACGTCAACGCCGGGCAGTATTCGGCCGCCTACGCCGCCCGCGCCAACCTGAAGGGCCTGGACAAGCTGTGGGCCGGCATGCCGACGTTCTGGATGCTCGACAAGTAAGCGCCGAAGGCCTCGCACGACATGGGCTACCTGCTGCGCCGCCTGCTCGCCACCCTGCCCGTGATGGCGGTGGTGGCGGTCGTGGTGTTCCTCTTGATCCACCTGTCGCCGGGCGATCCGGCGGCGCTGATCGCGGGCGACCTGGCCACCGGCGAGGACATCGAGAAGCTGCGCGTCGCGCTCGGCCTGGACCAGCCGCTCTGGCAGCAGTTCATGCTGTGGCTCGGCCGGCTCGCCACCGGCGACCTCGGCACGTCGATCTTCACGCAGGTGCCGGTGGCGCAGCTGCTCGGGCAGCGCATCGAGCCGACCGCGTCGATCGCGGCGCTCACCATGCTGCTCACGCTGCTGGTGGCGGTGCCGCTCGGCACGCTCGCGGCCTACCGCGCCGGCAGCTGGATCGACCGCGGCGTGATGCTGTTCGCCGTGCTGGCCTTTTCGGTGCCGGTGTTCCTGATCGGCTACCTGCTGGTCTACACGTTCGCGATCCAGCTGTCCTGGTTTCCGGTGCAGGGCTACAGCCGCTTCGCCGACGGCGCGGGCGCATGGCTGCGCAGCCTGGTGCTGCCCTGCGTGAACCTGGCGCTGGTCTACATCGCACTCGTCACGCGCATGACGCGCGCCACCGTGCTCGAAGTCCTGCACGAGGACTACATCCGCACCGCACGGGCCAAGGGCCTGGGCGTGCTGCCGGTGCTCGGTCATGCGCTGCGCAATGCGGCGATCCCGATCGCCACCACCATCGGCGTGGGCATCGCGCTTCTGATCGGCGGCGTGGTGGTGACGGAAACCGTGTTCGCGATTCCGGGCGTCGGGCGCCTTGTGATCGATTCCGTGCAGCGCCACGACTATCCGGTCATCCAGAGCGTGCTGCTGCTGTCGGCCGGCGTGTACGTGCTGATCAACCTGCTGATCGACCTGAGCTACCGCCTGTTCGACCCGCGAATCCAGTACTGAGCACTGCATGTCCACCGTACTTCCTTCCGCTGCCGAAGACGCCCCCTTCGCATTGCCGCGCCTGCACTGGGTTCGCAAGCACCCGACCCTGATCGTCGGCGCGCTGCTGCTGGTCGCCATCGCGGTGCTGTCCATCGCTGCGCCGTGGATCGCCCGTTTCGATCCGCAGGACATCGACCCGCTGGCGCGCATGCAGCCGCCTTCGGCCGAGCACTGGTTCGGCACCGACGCACTGGGCCGCGACGTGTTCAGCCGCGCCGTGTGGGGCGGCCGCGTGTCGCTGATCGTCGGCCTGTGGGTCGGCGTGCTGGCCACGGTGTTCGGCGTGCTGCTCGGGCTGGTCGCGGGCTTCGTGCCCTGGGCCGACACGGTGGTGATGCGCGTGATGGACGGGCTCATGGCCATCCCCGGCATCCTGCTGGCGATCGCGCTCATGGCCGTGACACGCGCCAGCCTCACGACCGTGATCGTGGCGATCACCATTCCCGAGATCCCGCGCGTGGTGCGGCTGGTGCGCTCGCTCGCGCTCACGCTGCGCGAACAGCTCTACGTGGAGGCGGCGCACGCGGTCGGCACGCGGCTGCCGACCATCCTGGCGCGCCATGTGCTGCCCAACATGGTGGCGCCGTTGATCGTGCAGGCCACCTTCGTCGCGGCCGCCGCGGTACTGACCGAAGCGGCGCTCTCCTTCCTCGGCGTCGGCATCCCGGCACAGACGCCGAGCTGGGGCAACATGATGGCCGAGGGCCGCAACTTCGTGGCCGTGGCGTTCCACATCATCCTGTATCCCGGCGTCCTGCTGGCCATCACGGTGCTGGCGATCAACCTGCTGGGCGACGGCCTGCGCGATGCGCTCGACCCGCGATTGGCAAGACAGCTATGAGCCCCCTTTCCCGCCTGCCGCTGGCCACCGGCGAGCCCTTGCTCGAGGTGGACGACCTGCGCACCCATTTCGACACGCTGACCGGCCCGGCGCGCTCGGTCGACGGTGTGTCCTACACCGTGCGCGCCGGCCAGACACTTGGCGTGGTCGGCGAATCGGGCTGCGGCAAGAGCGTGACGGCGCTGTCGATCATGCGGCTTTTGCCTTCGCCGCCGGCGCGCATCCGCGGCGCGGTGCGGCTGCGCGGCACCGATCTGCTGAGCTTGAGCGAGCGCGAGATGCGGCAGATCCGCGGCAACCGGATTTCGATGATCTTCCAGGAGCCGATGACCTCGCTCAACCCGGTGCTGACGATCGGCCGGCAGATCGCCGAGACGGTGCAGGTGCACCAGAACGCCAGCCGCGCGGAGGCCCTGCAACGTGCGGTCGAGATGCTGCGCATCGTGCAGATTCCCGAGCCCGAACGGCGCGTGCACGAGTACCCGCACCAGCTTTCGGGCGGCATGCGGCAGCGCGTGATGATCGCGCTGGCGCTGGCCTGCAATCCCGAGGTGCTGATCGCCGACGAGCCGACCACGGCGCTGGACGTGACGATCCAGGCCCAGATCCTCGAGCTGATCCGGCGGCTGCAGAAGGAGCTCGGCATGGGCGTGGTGATGATCACGCACGACCTCGGCGTGGTGGCCGAGAGCTGCGACCGGGTGGTCGTGATGTACGCCGGGCGCAAGGTCGAGGAGGCCGACGTGATCGAGCTCTTCGAGCGGCCGCTCCACCCCTACACCCGCGCTTTGATGGCTTCGATGCCGTCGATGAACACCCACAGCGCGCGGCTCACCGAAATCCCGGGTCTGGTGCCCTCGCCGCAGGCGCCGCGCCGCGGCTGCGCCTTCGCGCCACGCTGCATGCATGCCGATGCGCGCTGCAGTGCCGAAGTGCCGGGCCTGACCGGCCACGGCGAGCGGCACACGGTGGCCTGCTTCGCGGTCGAGGAAGGTCGCATCGACCGTGCGCAGGAGGTGACGGCATGACACTGCTCCAAGTCGAGAACCTCAAGAAGCACTACATCGCGCCGAAGCGCTGGCTCTCGCCGCGCAAGCCGCCGATCCAGGCGGTCGACGGCGTTTCGTTCAGCGTGGCGCGGGGAGAGACGCTGTCGCTGGTGGGCGAGTCGGGCTGCGGCAAGACGACCACGGCCAAGTCGGTGATGCGGCTGATCGAGCCGACCTCGGGCTCGGTGCAGCTCGACGGCGAGGAGCTCACCACGCTGGGCGCCGAACAGATGCGGCTGCGCCGGCGCGACGTGCAGATCATCTTTCAGGATCCGTACGCTTCGCTAAGCCCGCGGCTCGCGGCCGGCGAGATCGTGGGCGAGCCGCTGCGCAACTTCGACATGCATTCGCGTGCCGAGCGGCGCGAGCGCGTGGCCTGGCTGTTCGACAAGGTCGGCCTGCGGCCGGAGTCGGTGACCAAGTTCCCGCACGAGTTCTCGGGTGGCCAGCGCCAGCGCCTGGGCATCGCACGCGCACTGGCGCTGAACCCGAAGCTGATCGTCTGCGACGAACCGGTGTCGGCACTCGACGTGTCGGTGCAGGCACAGGTGGTCAACCTGCTGATGGATCTGCAGGCCGAGTTCGGCATCGCCTACCTTTTCGTCGCGCACGACCTGGCCGTGGTGCGGCACATCAGCCACCGGGTGGCCGTGATGTACCTCGGCCGCATCGTCGAGATGGCCGACCGCGACACGCTGTTCTCGGCCGCGCGCCACCCGTACACCCAGATCCTGCTGTCGGCCGTGCCGGTGCCGAACCCGCGCACGCCGGCCCAACGCATGCTGCTGCAGGGCGACCCGCCGAGCCCGGCGAACCCGCCGAGCGGTTGCCGCTTCCACACCCGCTGCCCACTGGCGCAGGCCGTGTGCAGCCAGCAGGATCCCGCGCTGAGCGACCGCCCCTCCACCTCCGCCGGCGGCCACCAGGTCGCCTGCCATTTCCGCTGAGCACCCGCCCACGAAAAACATGCGCACGCCACCCACCCATTTCGACCTCCTGATCCGCGGCGGCACCGTGATCGACGGCACCCGTGCGCCGCGCTTCGATGCCGACGTCGGCGTCCTCGACGGCCGCATCGCCGCCATCGGCGACCTCGCGTCCGCCACCGCCGAACGCACGCTCGACGCCACCGGCCGCATCGTGGCGCCGGGCTTCATCGACTCGCACACGCACGACGACCAGGCCGTGCTGTCGCAGGCCACCATGCCCTTCAAGGTGTCGCAGGGCGTGAC
>SEGN01000682.1 GCA_004211245.1 Variovorax sp. | reverse complement strand
ACCGCCCTGTCGACCGCATTCGGCCAGGCCGTGCTCGATCGCGCCGTGCTCGATGCGCTGTGCCGCGCGACCGGCACGTCGGTGTACGCCGCGTTCCAGCGCAACCTGGTGGGCCTTGCGCACACCGCCATCGCGCCGGACCTGGGCGATTGGGACTGGAACGCCTGGCTCGCCACGCTGGCGCCCGCAACCCGCATCGATGCGCGCCACACGGTCGGCATGCTCGACGATCTGGAGGGCGATGCCGTGGACGCCAGCGGCCTTCCGGTGTCGCTGCCCGCCGTGGTGCAGCGCTACGGCCATCGCTATTTCAAGATCAAGCTCGGCGGCGACCCGGCCACGGACCTGGCGCGCCTTGACAACGTGCTGCGCGTGCTCGACAGCCTGCAGCCGGGGCACCGTTTCAGTCTGGATGGCAACGAGCAGTACGCCGATCCGGCGGCACTGCGCGCGCTGTGCGAGGGCTTGCGCCACCTGCCCGCGCTCGCGCGCCGGCCCGACGCGCTGCTCTACATCGAGCAGCCGGTTCCGCGCGACGCGAGTCTGGCACCGGTGCTCGCGTCTCTCGATGCGCCCGCGCCGCTGCTGCTCGACGAGGCCGACGGCACGCTCGGCGCCTTTCCCGAGGGCCGCGCGCACGGTTGGCGGGGCGTGTCGAGCAAGGCCTGCAAGGGCCTGTACAAAGCCGTGATCAATCGCGCGCGCTGCGACCGCTGGAACAGCGGACAGTCTGCCGCCGGCCGCTACTTCATGTCGGCCGAGGACCTCACCTGCCAGGCCGGCCTGGCCGTGCAGCAGGACCTTGCGCTGGCAGCGCTGCTGGGCCTGACCCACGCCGAGCGCAACGGGCACCACTACGTCGACGGCTTCGGGGATGCGCCCGCAACCGAGCAATCGGCTTTCGCGGCTGCGCATCCCGATCTCTACGAGCTCGAAGCCGGCCGCCCGCGCCTGGCGATCCGCGGCGGCCGAATCGAGCTCGGCTCACTCGACCGCCCTGGCTTCGCGCACCACGCGGACCCCGACTTCGACAGCCTGCGCCCGCTCGGCGATGCCGCGTCGATGGGGCCGAATCGAGCTCGGCTCACTCGACCGCCCTGGCTTCGCGCACCACGCGGACCCCGACTTCGACAGCCTGCGCCCGCTCGGCGATGCCGCGTCGATGGTGCCGGCCTGACACACCGCCCTTTCTATTCACCATTCAAGGAAAAACCATGACCTTCACACGCCGATCCCTCGTGCTCGCCAGCCTCGCACTGGCCGCCGCACCGGTGCTCGCACAGAACAGCTATCCGTCCAAGCCGATCCGCGTGATCGTGCCCTTTGCGGCTGGCAGCACCACCGACATCATTGCCCGCGCGATCGCCGACAAGATGGGCACCAGCATGGGCCAGTCGCTGATCATCGACAACCGTGCCGGCGCGAGCGGCACCATCGGACAGCAGGCGGTGGCGACCGCCGCCCCCGATGGCTACACGATCATGATTCACTCGTCCTCGCACACGGTCAGCCCGTCGACCTTTGCCAAGCTGCCGTTCGACACGGTCAACGACTTCGTGGGCGTCACGCCGATCTCTTCGCTGCCCAACGCGCTCGTGATCTCGCCCGCCAAGAACATCAAGACGCTGCAGGATCTGCTCGCCGCCGCCCGCGCCAAGCCGGGGAGCATCAACTTCGCATCGGCCGGCCAGGGCAGCGCGACGCACCTGAATGCCGAGAAGTTCAAGATGGCCGCGAAGATCGAGGCGACCAACATTCCATTCAAGGGGTCGGGCGAGGCCGTCACCGAAGTGCTCTCGGGCCGGGTCGACTA
>SEGN01000681.1 GCA_004211245.1 Variovorax sp. | reverse complement strand
TCGGCGTCGAAGCCGGCCACCCCTTCCAGATGCATGACCTGCTGAGCGACGAGCGCTATGTCTGGCAGGGCGACTACCACTACGTGCGGCTCGACCCTCGGCAGACACCGGCCCACATCCTGCTTGTGCGGCGCCGTGTGCGCGACGAGAACGACTTCGAACAATATCTCTGAAAAGCCGCTGCCCATGAACGCACCCGTCCCCGCCCTCGCCCTGGAAACGCCCGAAGTCGATACGAGCAACGACGCGCAGTGGTACCGCGACGCGGTGATCTACCAGCTCAACGTCAAGGCCTTCTTCGACACCAACGAAGACGGGATGGGCGACTTCAAGGGCGTGACGGCCAAGCTCGATTACGTGAAGGACCTGGGCGTCAACACCATCTGGTTGATGCCGTTCTATCCGTCGCCCCTGCGCGACGACGGCTACGACATCGCCGAATACGAGGACGTGCATCCTCAGTACGGCACGCTGGCCGACTTCAAGGAAATGCTGGACGAGGCGCACAAGCGTGGCCTGCGCGTGATCACCGAACTGGTCATCAACCACACGTCGAACGACCACCCGTGGTTCCAGGCCGCGCGCAACGCGCCGCCCGGCTCGCCCGAGCGCAACTTCTACGTGTGGAGCGACACCGACCAGATCTACCAGGGCACGCGGATCATCTTCACCGACACCGAGACGTCGAACTGGACCTGGGATCCGGTGGCCAAGCAGTATTTCTGGCATCGCTTCTTCAGCCACCAGCCCGACCTGAACTTCGACAACCCGGCGGTGATGGAAGCGATCATGAAGACCATGCGCTTCTGGCTCGACATGGGTGTCGACGGCTTCCGGCTCGACGCGATCCCCTACCTGGTCGAGCGCGACGGCACGAGCAACGAGAACCTGCCCGAAACGCACGCGGTGATCAAGCAGATCCGCGCCGTGATCGACGCCGAGTACAAGAACCGCTTCCTGCTGGCCGAGGCCAACATGTGGCCGGAGGACGTGCGCGAATACTTCGGCGCCGGCGACGAGTGCCACATGGCGTACCACTTCCCGCTGATGCCGCGCATGTACATGGCCATCGCGCAGGAGGACCG
>SEGN01000216.1 GCA_004211245.1 Variovorax sp. | reverse complement strand
AGCAGCCAGCGCGCGAGGCGCGGTGCGATCAGGTGGTAGCGCAGGCATGCAGCCGACGATGCCAGTTGCGACATCAGCACGTAGACATACCGACCCATGGCCTGCTGCAATCGAGCGCTCTGCAAGAGGGCGCGCCTGAACGCGGCCGAGTCCATGCGCCATGCGGTACCGCCGCCCTGCACCACCTTGGAACCCGAACCTTGACGCAGATCAAGCATTCCGACTGTCTGCCAACGCACACAGCCTCGACACATCGACCCGATTCATCGAACAATCGCCCCCATGAACTCAAATCAGTCGATGTACCTGCAGAAAAGGATGTCTCCAGCCGAGGCCGTGCAACTGGTCGAAAACGGCGATTTCATCATCGTGCCCACCGGCGTCGGCGAACCACCGAAGCTGCTGACCGCGCTGTCGGAGCAGCGCTTCGACTTCCACGATGTGAAGATCGGCCAGATTCTTGCGATGCGCAAGTACGGCTACCTCGATCCGGAGAGCACGCAGCACATTCGTCACGTCGCATTTTTCTACGGCGGCGCCACCCGGGCCGGTGGCCAGGCGGGGTGGATCGACTTCATCCCGAACTATTTCTCCGAGATTCCGGCGCAGATCGAGCGCGGGCAAATAGGGGCGGACGTGGTGTTCAGCATGGCCTCGCCGATGGACGCCGACGGCAACTTCGCCCTCAGCCTCGGCGCCGACTACACCATGGCGGCTGTGGCCAGGGCCCGCGCGGTGGTGCTCGAGGTCAACCCCAACGTGCCCTTTGCGCTCGGCGATTGCCATGTGCACATTTCGCAGGTGGCGGCACTGGTCGAGGACGATGCGCCTGTGCTGGAAGTCGGACTGCCGAAGATCGGCCCGGTGCAGCAAGCGATCGGCAAGTACGTCGCCGACATGATCGAAGACGGCTCGACGCTGCAGATCGGCTATGGCGGCATCCCCGACGCGGTGGTCATGCAGCTCACGCACAAGCGCGACCTCGGCATCCACACCGAGATGATCGGCGACGGCATCCTCTCGCTGGTGGAGTGCGGCGCCGTCAACAACAGCCGCAAGACCTATCTGCCGGGCAAGATGGTGGCCACCTTCGCACTGGGCTCCAACAAGCTCTATCGCTTCATGGACCGCAACCCGATGCTGGAGATGCATCCGGCAAATTTCACCAATGACCCGGCGTTGGCCGGCCAGAACGACAAGCTGGTGGCGATCAACGCCACCTTGCAGATCGATCTGCTCGGGCAATGCGGCTCCGAGAGCCTGGGCCTGGCACCCTTCTCGGGCACCGGCGGCCAGTCCGATTTCGTGCGCGCTGCCAATCGTTCGCGCGGTGGCAAGGCGTTCATCGTGGTGCCGTCGACGGCAAAGGACGACACCATCTCGCGCATCGTCCCCGTCCTCTCGCCCGGCACCCATGTGAGCACGAGCAAGAACGACATCAACTACGTGGTGACGGAATACGGCGTCGCCCAACTGCGCGGCAAGTCCGCCAGGCAACGCGCCCTCGAGCTCATCGGCATTGCGCATCCGGCGTTCCGCGATGAGCTCACGGCGCAGGCAAAGGCGCTTCGGATCCTCTGATCGTGCGGGCTCAGCGGGCCACGCGATTCGGCAGCAGACGGTCGTATTCCTTCTTGACCACCGCGTAGCACTCGCAGCTGCGTTGCTCGACGCCGGCCCGGTCGAGCACCTCGATGCGCCCGCGCGCGTAGCGGATCAGGCCAGCCTTCTGCAGCTTGAGCGCGCTCTCGGTCACGCCTTCGCGCCGCACGCCGAGCATGTTGGCGATCAGTTCCTGCGTCATCACGAGTTCGTTGCCGTACAGGCGGTCGAGACTGAGCAGCAACCAGCGACACAGTTGCTGGTCCAGCGAGTGATGCCGGTTGCAGACCGCCGTCTGCGCCATCTGGGTGATCAGCGCCTGCGTGTAACGCAGCAACAGGTGGAGCACCGGCGCGCGCTTGAACTCGTCCTTCACCGTCGACGCGCTCATGCGGAACGCACGACCCGCGCTTTGAACGACGGCGCGGCTGGTGGTGGATTCCCCGCCCATGAAGAGCGAGATGCCGATCACCCCTTCGTTGCCGACCACGGCGATCTCCGCCGATGCGCCGTTCTCCATCACGTAGAGCAGCGACACGATGGCGGTGGTCGGAAAGTACACATGACTCTGGACCCCGCCGGACTCATGCAGCACCATGCCGAGCGGCAGGGTGACGGACTCCAGCTGCGACTCCCAGCGCAGCCAGTCCGGCTCCGGGAGCGCGGCGAGAAGGTGATTCTGCTGGGGGTCGGCGGCGGTTGGCATCGAGCGGCTCCGGAGGTCGGCGTCGAGCGGAGCCGTTCCGGCCCATTGTGCGCTACCGCACCGATGGCAATTGCCGCGCAGCAGGTTCAGTCCTTGAAATTGACGCCCTGCACCACCTTCTGGTTGCGCGCGTACTCGGCCTGAGCGAAGCGCCCGAGCTCTTCGGCCGAGCCGGTGCCCGGCAATGCACCCTGCTCCTGGAGCTTCGCGCGGATCTCCGGCTCGGCCAGCACGGCATTCAGTTCCTGGTTGATGCGCGCGACGATCGGCGCGGGCGTGCGCGCCGGTGCGTAGATGCCCGTCCATGCGACCATGCTGTAGCCTTTGAGGCCAGGCATCTCGTCGAAGGTCGGCACGCCGGGCAGCGATTCGAGCCGCTTCGTGCCGGTGACGCCAAGCGCCTTCAGTTTGCCGCTCTGGATGTAGCCCGGCAAGGCACCCGCACTGATGAGCATCGCCGAGTCGACCTGCTCGCCGATCACGTCGGTGGCGATCTGCGCCGCACCGCGGTAAGGGATGTGCGTGACGAAGATGCCGCTGCGCTGTTTGAGCAGCTCCGTCGCCAGGTGCAACACCGTGCCGACGCCCGAGGTGGCATAGCTGTACTTGCCGGGCGACGCCTTGGCGAGCTTCATGAAGTCGTCGTAGCTCCTGACCGGCAAACCCGGCCGGGCCACCAGCACCATCGGCGCGGTGTTGAGCATGCCGACCGGTGTCAGGTCTTTCAGCGGATCGAACTTGTAGGCGGCCGGATTCACCAGCTTGCCGATGGCGATGGTGCTGTCCGGCGCGGCCACGATCGTGTAGCCATCGGGTGCCGCAGCAGCAGCCTTGGCGACGCCGATCGCGCCGCCGGCACCGCTCACGTTCTCGATCACCACCGATTGCTTCAGCCGCTCGCCGAGCCGCGTGGCCACCATGCGGGAGATGAAGTCGACGCTGCCGCCGGCCGAGTAGGGAACGATCAGCGTGATCGGCTTTGCCGCGGGCCAGGCGGGGGCCTGCGCCTGCGCGAGGCCGGCGACGAAAAGAGGCAGAACGGCAAGAAGGCGCAGTGGGTGCATGGGAGTCTTTCGGTGGATCCGGTTGAGGGTTCAGGACAGGTCGTGTGCAGTGCGCAATGCGTCGAATTGCGCGTTCCATTCGCCGCGCCACTGCCGGCGCTGTGCGTCGTCGATCCAGGCGCCTTCCAGTCCGTTGTGCATGAAGCCGCGCAGGTCGTCGATGCCGAAGCCGAAGTCGCGCACCATCATGTGCCAGGCCTGGGTGGGCGTGACCTTGTGCAGGGTCGGGTCGTCGGTGTTCGGATGGATGCGCAGCCCCAGCCCCGGCATGCGGCGGATCGGATGATCCAGCGCCCAGCGTTCCGGCGGCAGCGTGCGCAGGTAGTAGGAATTGGTCGGCACCACGGTGAACAGCACGCCGCGGTCGGCGCACTCGCGGGCGAAGGCCGGGTTGTCGACCACCGTATAGCCGTGGTCGATGCGGTCGACCTTGAGCACGTCGAGCGCCGTGCGCACGTTCGTCCACGGCATGCCGAACTCGCCGGCATGGGCAGTCGTCCTGAGGCCGGCGCGGCGCGCATCGCTGTAGGCCTGCGCGAACAATTCGGGCGGGCGGTCGTTCTCGCGGTAGTCGATGCCGATGCCGATCACCTCGTCGCAGCGGTTTGCCGCGACCCACTGCACCATCTCCACCGCCGCTTCCGGCGAGGCCTCGCGGTCGATCGCCGCCACCAGCCGGCCGGCGATGCCGAACTGCTGCTGCGCGTCGCGAATGGCGCACACGATCGCGTCCTGCGCCGGGCGGTAGCCGATGCCCGACGCGTGCACGGTGCCGGTCGGGTTCCAGAAGAACTCGGCATGGCGCACGTTGTGACTCGCAGCGTCTTCCAGGTATTCGAGCGTCAGGCGGTAGAGGTCGTCGGCACTGCGCACCAGTTGCGCGTCGAGCGCGCGCAGCACCCGCAGCACGCCGACAGGCTTCTCGCCGCGCGTGTAGAAGCCGTCGACTTCGTCGGCGGCCAAAGGACTGCCCGCACTGCGGTTGAGTTCGCGGAAGGTCGCATGCCGCACCGTGCCGAACAGGTGGCAGTGCAGTTCCACCTTCGGGATCGCGCGCAGGAAGGCTTCCAGAACGGCGTCGGCGGTGGCGGATGGGAGCGTCATGCGGCCGAGTCTAGGCAGCGCGCTGCGATAAGCAAAATTTTGAATTTCTATATATTCATTCAGGCAATCGATAACCGGGACCGAAGCCGATGACTGCAACCGCCCTTCGCGCACTCACGCTGCGCCAGCTTCGCTTCTTCTCCGTGCTCGTGGCGGAAGGCCAGTTCGGGCGCGCCGCCAGACGCCTGTCGATCACCCAGCCGGCGCTCAGCAATGCGATCAAGCAGATGGAAAAGCTGGTCGGCGCGGAGCTGCTCACCCGCTCGACCCACAAGCTGGAACTCACGCCGCTTGGCGCCGAGGTCCTGGCGCGCACCGATTTCCTGGTCAACACCATCGACACCGCCCTGCGCGACATCGAGAACACGGTGGCGCGCGGGCGGGCCTTCGTGCGCATCGGCGTGATCCCCTCGGCCAGCGCCCGCGTGGTGGCTGCCGTGAGCGAATTCCTCGCCGGCGCCGGCACCGTGCGCAAGGCCCACGCGATCGACCTGGCCTGGCGTGATGCGCCGTCGAACACGCTGCTGGCCGAAGTGCGCGATGGCCGGCTCGATCTGGCAGTCGCGGCCATCACCGAACCGCCGGGCGGGCTGGCCTGCGTCGACCTGTTCCGCGACCCGCTGGTGGTGGTCGTACGAATCGACCACCGCTTGGCACGGGCCGGCGAGGCGGCCACATGGCAGGACATCGGCGGCGAGCGGTTGGCCCTGTTCGAAAGCGGCAGCATGCCGGCGCTCGGCGAATCGGCGCTTGCGCAGTTCGCCCAGGGCGTCGGGCCGTACCGCGTGCGCTATGCCGAGACGCTCTATGCGCTGGTGCGC
>SEGN01000680.1 GCA_004211245.1 Variovorax sp. | reverse complement strand
CCGCGGTAGATCGGGAAGCCGTAGCCCGTCAGGTACACCATGTCGATGTCGCCCGCCTTGCTGGCGATGCCGTCTTCCAGGATGTGCGCGCCTTCGTTGACCAGCGCGTACACCAGGCGCTGCACGATCTCCTCGTCCGAGATCTTGCGCGGCGTGATGCCCAGTTCCTTGCGATGGTCTTCGATCATCTTGTTGACCAGCTCGCTCGGGATGGCGTCGCGCTTGCCGGCCTGGTAGTCGTACCACCCCGCCCCGGTCTTCTGGCCGAAGCGGCCCAGCTCGCACAGCTTGTCGGCCGTGCGGCTGTATTTCATGTCGGCGCGCTCGGTGGCGCGGCGCTTGCGAATGGCCCAGCCGATGTCGTTGCCGGCGAGGTCGCCCATGCGGAACGGACCCATCGCGAAGCCGAACTTCTCGATGGCCTTGTCGACCTGCTGGGGCAGTGCACCCTCGTCCAGCAGGAAGCCGGCCTGGCGGCTGTACTGCTCGATCATGCGGTTGCCGATGAAGCCGTCGCACACGCCCGAGACGACCGCCGTCTTCTTGATCTTCTTGGCCACGGCCATGACGGTGGCGAGCACGTCCTTGGCGGTTTCCCTGCCGCGCACGACTTCGAGCAGCTTCATGACGTTGGCGGGGCTGAAGAAGTGCATGCCGACCACGTCCTGCGGGCGCTGGGTGAAGGCGGCGATCTTGTCCACGTCGAGCGTGGAGGTGTTGGACGCGAGGATGGCGCCGGGCTTGGCGACGCGGTCGAGTTCCTTGAAGACGGCTTCCTTGACGCCGAGTTCCTCGAACACGGCTTCGATGACGAGGTCGCAGTCCTTCAGGTCGTCGTAGCTCAGCGTGGTGGACAGCAGCGCCATGCGCTGGTCGTACTTGTCCTGCTTGAGCTTGCCTTTCTTGACCTGGGCTTCGTAGTTCTTCCTGATGGTGGCGACGCCGCGGTCCAGGGCCTCCTGCTTCATCTCCAGGATCTTGACGGGGATGCCGGCATTCAGGAAGTTCATCGAGATGCCGCCGCCCATCGTGCCGGCGCCGATGACGCCCACGCTCCTGATCTCGCGCTTGGGGGTGTCTTCGGGG
>SEGN01000679.1 GCA_004211245.1 Variovorax sp. | reverse complement strand
CCGCTCAACAGCGTCGCACCGGCTTCCAGACCGCGCGGGGCGATGATGTAGCGGCGCTCGCCGTCGGCGTAGCACACCAGAGCGATGTGGGCGGTGCGGTTCGGGTCGTACTCGATGCGTTCGACCTTGGCCGGGATGCCGTCCTTGTTGCGCACGAAATCGACGACGCGATAGTGGTGCTTGTGGCCACCGCCGCGATGGCGAATCGTGATGTGGCCGTTGTTGTTGCGACCGGCAGCCTGGAACTGCGGCTCGAGCAACGGCGCGTGAGGAGCACCCTTGTACAGGTGGTCCCGCGAAATCTTCACCGCGCCACGTTGGCCCGGCGAAGTTGGTTTCATCTTGATGACGGCCATGATTAAGCGCCTTCCCCGACGAGGTTGAGCTCTTGGCCCGCCTTCAGCGTGACGTAGGCCTTGCGAACGTTGTCGCGACGACCCATCGACTTGCCAAAGCGCTTGGCCTTGCCCTTGGTGTTGAGCACCGACACGCCCTTGACTTCGACCTTGAACATCAGTTCAACAGCGGCCTTGATCTCGGGCTTGGTGGCGTCCTGCAGCACCTTGAAGGTGACTGCGTTCGATTTTTCGCCGACCATCGTGGCCTTCTCGGACACGATCGGCGCCACCAGCACCGACATCAGGCGACCTTCGTCGAACTGGGTACGGGACAGCGGCGTAGGATTCATGCGGCTCATGCGAACATCTCCTTGAGCTTTTCGACGGCAGCCTTGGTGACCAGCACCTTCTTGTAGTGCACCAGCGACACCGGATCGGCGTAACGCGGCTCGACGACGAGCACGTTCACCAGATTGCGGGAGGCCAGGTACAGGTTCTCGTCGACTTCGTCGGCAATCACGAGCACGGACTGAAGGTTCATGGCCTTGAACCGGGCCGCGAGCGGCTTGGTCTTCGGCGAGTCCACGGTCAGCGAATCGACCACGGCCAGACGGCCTTCACGCGCGAGTTGCGAGAGGATGGACGCCATGCCGGCGCGGTACATCTTCTTGTTGATCTTCTGCGTGAAGTTTTCGTCAGGCATGTTCGGGAAAATCCGGCCACCCCCGCGCCACAGCGGCGAGGACGT
>SEGN01000215.1 GCA_004211245.1 Variovorax sp. | reverse complement strand
GGCGCGCGCACGCAGAACCTGCTGCGAATCGCATAACCATGATCCGCTGGCTCATCGTCGTCGTGCTCGCGCTGGTGCTCATGAGCGGGCTCACCGAGTTCCTGCGCCGCTACGGTTTCGGCCGGCTGCCGGGCGACTTCGAGTTCCGCCTGTTCGGCCGCGCCTGGCAATTGCCCATCGCGAGCACGCTGGTGCTCAGCATGATCGCCGCGCTGGTCGCGCGGTGGATCTGACAGACAACAAAAAAGGACTGACACGACATGAGAGCCTGTGTGGACATCGGCGGTACCAAGGTGGCCGTCAGCCTGGCAGCCGATGGGGCGGCCCTCGACGGCGGCCCGCGCCCGCTGCTGGGCCGCCGGCGCGAGCCGACCGCCAAGACCGGCGACAACCTGGCCGTGGCACGGCAGATCCTGCGCATGGTCGACGAGGTCTGTGCCGAGCAGAAGATTGCGCCGGATGCGGTGCGGCGCGTCGGTGTCTCGTCGGCCGGCCCGTTCGTGCTGAACGCGGGCGCCATCGAGCTTGCGACACCCAACATCTGCGGCGGCATCGCCGGCCCGGCGCGCGGCTTGCCCAACGACTGGATGACCGCGCCGGTGCAGGCGCCGCTGGCCGCGCGCTTCGACGAGGTGCGCGTGGAGAACGACGCCGTCGGCGCCCTGGAGGCCGAGCGGCGCTGGGGCGCGTTGAAGGGCGTCGACAGCTGTGCCTACGTCACCTGGAGCACCGGCATCGGCGTCGGCCTGTGCGTCGACGGACACGTGCTGCGCGGCAAGAACGGCAATGCCGGCCATGCCGGCCACACCTTCGTCGTGGACGACGACAGCAACGCGCTGTGCGGCTGCGGCAACGTCGGCGATGTGGAGGGGCTGATCGCGGGTAACGCGATCGCACGCCGCTTCGATCGTCCGGCCGAAGACCTGTTCGCCGCCGCGGTGGCGGGCGATGCCGCCGCATTGGCCCGCGTCGATGCGCTGTGCCGCGTGATGGGGCGCATGCTCTACAACCTGATCGCCACGCTCGACCTCGAACGCATCAGCCTTGGCGGCAGTGTGTTCGGCAACAACCGCGCGCTGCTGTTGCCGCGCCTGCAGGCGGAGATCGACGGCAGGCTGCCTTCGCTCACGCAAGGCGTGACGCTGGTGGCGGCAGGGCTGGGCGACAAGGTCGGCGACTATGCCGCGCTGGCGCTGCTCGACTGAGCGATGGCCATAGAGCGAACGCCGTAAACCGGCGAGAGGACGACACCGCGGCGGCGCGTTCCTACGATCCATGCGACCCCATCCAAAGGAGCTCGCATGACCGTCAAACTCACCCAGCCGCTCGATGACGTCGTCATCGGCACCCAGGAAAAAAGCTTCCTGCGCAACCTGCAGGCCAACATCCTCAAGGGCCATGGCCGCGAGCATGTGGCGCTGCTGTTTCTGGAGATCAGGAACGCGACCCGCGCGCGCCAGTTCCTGCACGGCTTTCCCGTGAGCGACGCCTACACGCAGCTTCAGGAAGTGCGCCAGTTCAAGGCCACGCGCGCGCCCGGTGGTGTGGTGCGGCTCGTGTTTCTCAGCCAGTCGGGCATGGCCGCGCTCGGGCACGACGCGAAGTTCCAGGGCTTCGGTGCGTTCAGCGCCGGCATGGCCGCCGACCCTCAGGTGCTCGACGATGGCGCCACCGACAGCTGGCAGGCCGAGTTGACGCAGCCGCTGCATGTGCTGCTGCTCGTGGCCTACCACGACGAAGCCGATTTCGCCCGCATCGTCGGCAAGCTCGCAGGGGATGTGGGCGACACCGCGGCGAGCGGCTTCGAGCTCCGGTTCGTGCAGGAAGGCCGCGCCTACAAGAATTCCGATGGCGAGGGCATCGAGCACTTCGGCTATGTCGATGGCCGCTCGCAGCCGCTGATGCTGAAAACCGAGCTCGCGGGCGAGGCCCGCACGGTCTACGACCCCGAGGCGCCGCTGGCGCAGTTCATCGTGCCCGACCCGCTGGTGCCCGCAGGCACGGCCGGCTTCGGCAGCTTCTTCGTGTTCCGCAAGCTCGAGCAGAACGTGGCCGGCTTCAAGCAGGCGGAACAGGCGCTGGCCGACACGCTCGGACTCGTCGGCGCCGACCGGGAGCGTGCAGGCGCGCAGGTCGTCGGCCGCTTCGAGGACGGCACGCCGATCACGCTCGACCGGCAGGAGATGGGCGTGCCCGTGCGCAACGACTTCGACTACGGCGCGGACGCCAGTGGCGGAAAGTGCCCGTTCCAGGGCCACATCCGCAAGTCGAACCCGCGCGGTTCGAGTCCGGGCGGATTGGACTTCGACAAGGGCGTGCAGATGGCGCGCCGCGGCATCACCTACGGCTGCCGGTTGCAGGACCCCGACAGCAAGGAACTGATCGACCGGCCGAACGACGGCGTCGGCCTGCTCTTCATGAGCTATCAGGCCTCGATCGAGAAGCAGTTCCACTTCATGCAGACCCAGTGGGTCAACAACGAAGGGTTTCCGCAGGGCGGTGTCGGCATCGACCCGATCATCGGCCAGGTCGGCACGCTGCCGCAAAGCTGGCCACCCGTCTACGACTCGACCGCGGGCGCGGTGCAGAAGCTGTTTCGCGGCTTCGTGGCGCTGAAGGGCGGGGAGTATTTCTTCACCCCGTCGATCGCCGGGATCAAGAACCTGTAAAAGGCCGCGTGACGCGTCGCGTCGCGCGGCTAGTCGACGATCGGTTGCGTCTCGGCCAGCGCCTCCAGGAAGGTGCGCCGCCACCAGTGCACGTCCTGCTCGCGAATGTTCTGCAGCAGTTTCTGGTGCCGGTGGCGCCGCTCTTCGAGCGGCATCTGCAACGCCTGCTGCATCACCTCGGCCGTGCCGTGCGTGTCGTAGGGGTTGACCAGCAGCGCTTCCTTCAGCTGCTCGGCCGCCCCGGCGAAGCGCGAAAGGATCAGCACGCCTGGATCGGCCGGATCCTGCGCCGCCACGTATTCCTTGGCGACCAGGTTCATGCCGTCGCGCAGCGGCGTCACCAGCCCCACGGCTGCGGCGCGGCACAAACCCGGCACCCGCTTGCGTGCCACGTTGCGGTGGATGTAGCGCACGGGCATCCAGTCGAGTTCGCCGTAGTCGCCGTTGATGGCGCCGCACAGCGATTCCAACTCGCGCCGGATGTCGGCATAGGCATCGACCGATTCGCGCGTCGGCGACGCGATCTGGATCAGCGTCGCGCTGCGCCGGTTCTCCGGGTAGTTGGCCAACAGCTCGCGGAACGCGCGCACCCGGTTCGGAATGCCCTTGGAGTAGTCGAGTCGGTCGATGCCCAGCAGCAGCCGACGCGTCGAGTACTCGCGCTTCATCGTGTCGTACATGTCACGCGCTTCCTTCGCGTGCGTGAGCGCGGCGAATTCGTCGACGTCGATGCCGATCGGGAACGCGCCGCAGCGCACCGTCTGCCCGTAGGCGCGGTACATGTCGTTGCCGAGCGCCTCGCCGCTGGCCTCGCTCAGCACGTAGCGCTCGAAGTGGTTCTGGTCCTGCTTCGCCTGCAGGCCGATCAGGTCGTAGGCGAACAGCGAGCGCGTGAGCCATTCGTGCTGCGGGATCGCGGCCATGATGATCTGCGGCGGCAGCGGTATGTGCAGGAAGAAGCCGATGCGCTGGCGACAGCCCATCGCGCGCAACTCGGCCGCCAGCGGAATCAGGTGATAGTCGTGCACCCAGATGATGTCGTCGTCCCTCAACAGCGGCAGCAGCTTGCGCGCGAACAGCTGGTTGGCACGCCGGTAGCCGCCGATGAAGCCGGCCTCGAAATTCGCCAGGTCGAGCCGGTTGTGGAACACCGGCCAGAGCACGTCGTTGCTGTAGCCGAGGTAGTAGCTGTCGTGGTCCTCGCGGCTCAGGTCGATGGTGGCGAGGGTGACCTTGCCGGCCTGGTGCTTGTGCAATTCGCCTTCGCCGGGCGTGCCACCTTCGACCACCGTGCCGCTCCAGCCGAACCAGAGGCCGCCGGTCTGCTGCAGCGACTCGCCGAGCGCCACGGCGAGCCCGCCGGCCGCGGCCTTGCGCGGGTCGGCCACGCGGTTGGACACGACGACGAGACGGCTCATGCTTCGCTGCCCTGCGGCCGCGTCGGCCCGGCCGCGAGCAGGTCGCGCGCCTCTACCAGCCACTCGAACACGGCCCGCGGCGACTCCAGCCTGTGCCTCGCGAGGCTCGGCCCGCTGCCCACCTTGATGGCCACGCCGCCGCGCGGCTGCACCACGGCAAAGCCGGTTTCGTCGGTCGTGTCGTCCCCTGCGAACACCGGGACGCGGCCCTTGAACGGCGCCTCGTCCAGGAAGGCATTGATCGCGGTGCCCTTGTTGACGCCGGCGGGCTTCACCTCGAACACGAACTTGCCGTGCAACAGCTCGAACTGCGGCTGCCCGTCGATGACGCGGGCCATCGCTTCGCGGCACACCGCCTCCAGGTCGGGTGCCAATCGGTAGTGCAGCGCGATGGCGGCGTGTTTGCGCTCAACCAGCAGGCCAGGGTGCGCACCGGCGACCTCGTTGGCGGCCTCCAGAACAGCCACCAGATCGGGCGGCCGCTGTTCCTGCATCTCGCCCTCGGCGTCGCGCCGCTGCACACCGTGCTCGCCGGCCGCGGGCAGGCGCAGGGGTGCCAGGAAGCGGTCGATCGAGTCGATCTGCCGGCCCGAAACGACGGCCACCGCGCCGCCCAGCAGGTCGTGCAGATCGCCCAGCAGCGCAACCAGCGCCGGCGGAATTTCGATGGCCTCGGGCGTCTCCGCCAGGGCGACCAGCGTGCCGTCGAAGTCGAGGAAAAGGGCGGCGTCGGGGTTCAGGCGAGGTGGCATCTGCATGGGGCATTCACCTTACCCCACCGACTGCGACCGTGTTGTCGGTCAATGCCGGCAATCAGGCCAGCGCAGCCACCGCGGCGACGCGTGCGGCGCGAATCGCCTTGCCGACCTCGGGGCCGCGCTGGCCTGCCATCTGGGCAGCCTGGGCGATGGCTTCGGTTGCCACCGCCTGCGCCGCAGCCAGCGCAAATTGCAGGCGTTCGCACGCGTCTTGGCCTGCGCCGGCCCGGGCACATGCGCAGGCCTGCAATGCGTGCGCGAACCGCGCGGGCTTGCGGAAGGCATCGCATCGTTCGAACAGCGCGACGATGCCGTCGGCATCGAGCCCGCCGGCCGAATCGATCGCTGCGCCTTCACGGTCGACCAGCAGGGCCAGGTCACGTTCGTCGGTCGGCACGCGCCAGCGTTCGCACAACGCCGCCAGTGCGGGTCCAAGGCCGCGCGTGAGGCAGGCAAA
>SEGN01000678.1 GCA_004211245.1 Variovorax sp. | reverse complement strand
CACCGGCACGCCCAACGCCACCGACCGCGGCGCGCAGATCCTGTGCGAGAGCGCTTTTGCGATCAAGGCCGCAGTCGACCTCCCCATCCAGGGTCAGTGCGAGCCGCCCGACGACGACCAGTGGTTCCAGCGCATGCACGCGGCCGGCATCGACACGCTCGGCATGCACCTCGAGGTGGTCACGCCCGAAGTGCGCGAACGCATCATGCCGGGCAAGGCCGGCGTGCCGATTTCGCGCTGCATGAGCGCCTTCGAGGCGGCGGTCGGCGTGTTCGGCCGCGGCCAGGTCAGCACCTACATCCTGGCGGGCCTGGGCGACACGCGCGAAGCCATTCTCGAGATCTGCGAGAAGTTGCTGGCGCTCGGCGTGTACCCGTTCGTCGTGCCCTTCGTGCCGATCAGCGGGACGCCGCTGGAAGACCATCCGGCCCCGTCGCCCGGGTTCATGAAGTTTACGAGAACTGAAGCATGTGCTGCATCGACGACATCGTCGAGCCGGTCGTGCAGTACGCACCGGTCGAGTTCCTCGTGCGCGAAGCGGCGCAGGTGTGGGAGCGCGATGGCGCGCACGCACTGCGCCGGGCGGTGTTCTGCATCGAGCAGGGCCTTTTCGCCGGCGACGACCGCGATGCGATCGACGACACGGCGCAACTGCTCGTGGCGATGTCGTGCATCGGCGGCATGCCCGACCAGGTGGTGGGCACGGTGCGCATCCATTCGCCGGCACCGGGGCTCTGGTGGGGTTCGCGGCTCGCGGTGCATCCCGCTTTCCGCAGCCAGGGACACCTCGGCGCCACGCTGATCCGGCTCGCCGTGTCGCGCGCGCATGCGCAGGGTTGCGAGATTTTTCTGGCGCATGTGCAGTCCCAGAACGTGCCGCTGTTCCACAAGCTCGGCTGGCGCTCGCTCGCGGAACTGGGCATCCATGGCCGCGCGCATACGCAGATGCAGGCCGATCTCTCGCGATATCCGCCGTGCCACGACGCCGTCAGCGGCTTCGTCTCGCGGGCAAGGAGCGCGCCGTGACCCTGTCGGAGCTCACCACCGCCCTGCGCCAGAGCCGCGGCTTCGCGCACAAGCGCGACATCAGCGACATCGTCTCGGCGCTCGGCCAGGCCCTGCCCGGCGGCACCGGCGCGCTGGCGCAGGCGGTGCCGGTCGGCGACGACTGCGCTGCCATTCCCGACGGCCACGGCGGCTACCTGCTGTTCGCGATCGAAGGCCTGGTGGAAGACTTCATCGAGCGCATGCCCTGGTTCGCCGGCTACAGCAGCGTGATGGTCAATGTGAGCGACATCTATGCAATGGGCGGCCGCCCGACCGCGGTGGTCAACGCGCTCTGTCGGTGGCCACAGCAACAACAAGAGCGCGCGCCCGCAGCTCGCGGTCGCGATCCTCGGCCGCGCACAGAGGCTGCTCACCAGTTTCGCGGCGCGGCCCGGCGACCGGCTGGTGATGGCGGTGGACCTGCGCGGCGCCTACGAGGAACCGTTCCCGTACTGGAATGCCTCCACCCTGGCGCCGGGCGCGCGGCTGCGCGCCGACCTCGAACTGCTGCCCGCACTGGCCGAGGCCGGCCTGTGCGACGCGGCCAAGGACATCAGCATGGCCGGCACCGTCGGCACCGTGCTGATGCTGCTCGAATGCTCCGGCGCCGGCGCGGTGATCGATGTGGACGCGATCCCGCACCCGCCCGGCGTGCCGTTGCTGCACTGGCTCACGTCGTTCCCGAGCTATGGCTTCGTGCTCAGCGTGCGGCCGGCCCAGGTCGACGCCGTGCGCGCGCGCTTCGCGGCGCGCGACCTGGCTTGCGCGGTGATCGGCGAAGTCGACGACTCCCGCACGCTGACGCTGCGCCAGAGCGGCGCCCGGGAGCTGCTCTGGGACCTGAACCGCGACGCGTTCATCGGCGAGGCGGTGGCCCATGCCTGAACGCGCCTTGAAGATCGGCCTGCTGACCCACTCGGTCAACCCGCGCGG
>SEGN01000214.1 GCA_004211245.1 Variovorax sp. | reverse complement strand
GTGCCCGACTGCACGACCAGACCTGCGTGCCATAGGTCGACCATCGGTTCCCCGTCGAGAAGCACGCGCGCCGACACTCCGCTGATCCAGCTGCTGTCCCCACGCGCGCCATAGCTCAACGCCGCGAACGGTCTGTGCGCGGCGTCCGCAGCGCGAGCCAGGCCCTGAGCCAGCGTGAGGCGCTCGACGCGCAGGGATGGCGCTTCGGCCGGTGAGGCGTAACTCACCGCGCCTCGGCGATGTTTTCGCCCACCAGCGGTCCGAGGTCGCGAATGTTGCGGCGGCGCCGTTGCCAGGCGTCCCAGGTGCGCCGGGGGTTCAGGCCGCAGACCACGTAGTACATGGTCTTGAGCACGCGTAGCGAAGCCCAGATGGGTGTCCTGTTGTGGATGTCGCCGGCCAGCAGCGCCATCAATGCCTCTTTCACGCGGAGCGGATTCTGCGGATACATGAAGAAATCGCGCATGGTGGGGTTGGTCACGCGGTAGATGAACCACGAGAACTCACGCGGTCCGAAGCGCATGTCGCGCTCGAAGCGCTTGCGCAGCGCGGCCACCTTGCCAGGCGCATCGAGCCGGGCCGCGACGAGGTCGGCGCCTTCGAACGCGCTGTGCATCGCGAGGTACACGCCCGACGAGAACACCGGATCGACGAACGTGAAGGCGTCTCCCAGCATGAGGTACCGGTCGCCACTGGCATGGGTGCTGGTGTACGAATAGTTGCCCGTGGCATAGACCGCGTCGTCGACCAGCGTCGCGTGCTTCAGACGTTCCCCGAGCGCGGGGCACATGGCGATGGTGTCGGCGAAGAACTCCGCAAGCGGCTTGGTGCGCGATTTCAGGTAGTAGGGCCAGCAGACCGCGCCGATGCTGGTGGTGCCGTCGGCCAGCGGGATGTACCAGAACCAGCCATGCGCGAACCAGAAGATGGTGATGTTGCCTTCGAGCTTGCCTTCTCCGCGTTCGGCGTTGGCGAAATGTCCGAACAGCGCCGTGCTGTTGTGCTTGTCGTTCTTCTGCTTGGCCTTGAGCCGGGTCGACAGGAAGGTGTCGCGGCCCGAGGCGTCGATCACGAAACGGGCGCGCCAGGTGCGCGGCGCGCCATCGTCCAGCACGGCTTGCACCGTGGCGCCGTCGTCGTCGAAATCGACTGCCTTGACGCGACAGCCCTCGATTGTCTCGGCACCTTCAGCGGCCGCGTGCCGGAAGAGGATCTCGTCCAGATCGGAGCGGCGCACCTGCCATGCGCGGTCGAGCGATTTGTTCCAGCCTTCGCCGAACTCGAGCCGGACCTGGTGGTCATGGTCGGGCGAGACGAACTCCACGCCCCACTTGGGCATGCCGATCTTCTCGACCTGTTCGAGCACACCGAGCTTCTCGAACAGCGGCAAGTTGGCCGGCAGCAGCGATTCGCCAATGTGGAAGCGCGGATGGTGCGCCTTCTCGAGCATCACGACATGACGCCCCTGCCGCGCGAGCAATGCCGCCGCCGTGGACCCTGCCGGGCCGCCGCCGATCACGAGCACGTCGCAGGTCTGTGTGTTGGATGTCATCGGCGGATTATCCCAAAACGCATTCGCACGGCGGCGCTGGGCCTGCGGGCGTTGCGTGCGCCGGACAGTAAACTCATGCCTGCTTTGCAAACAAGAGATCGCGAGATATAGAGCTATGGCCGGACACAGCAAATGGGCGAACATCCAGCACCGCAAAGGCCGCCAGGACGAGAAGCGCGGCAAGGCCTGGACCCGCGTGATTCGCGAAATCATGGTGGCGGCACGCCTGGGCGGCGGTGACCTGAGCATCAACCCGCGGCTGCGCCTCGCGGTGGAAAAGGCCAAGGCGGTCAATCTTCCGATCGATACGGTCAAGCGCAACATCGACAAGGCCACGGGCAACCTCGAAGGCGTGAGCTACGAGGAAATTCGTTACGAAGGTTACGGTATCGGAGGGGCGGCCATCATCGTCGACACGATGACAGACAACCGCGTGCGGACCGTCGCCGAGGTGCGCCATGCGTTCAGCAAGTACGGTGGCAACATGGGCACCGAAGGGTCGGTCGCCTTCCAGTTCAAGCACTGCGGCCAGTTCATCTTCGCGCCGGGCACGGACGAGGACAAGCTGATGGAAACCGCGCTCGAGGCCGGCGCAGAAGACGTGATCACGCACGACGATGGCGCAATCGAAGTGCTCACGGCCTACGCCGATTTCGAAGCCATCAAGAATGCGCTGGAGGCGGCGGGCTTCCAGCCTGAAGTCGCCGAAGTCACGATGCGCGCCGAGAACCCGGTCGAGGTCACCGGCGAAGACGCCGCGAAGATGCAGAAGCTGCTCGACGTGCTGGAAGACCTGGACGACGTGCAAGAGGTCTATCACAACGCCGAGCTGTCCGAATGAAAGTCCTTGTCATCGGTGGCGGCGGTCGTGAACACGCGCTGGCCTGGCGGCTTGCGCAATCGCAGCGGGTGTCGAAGATCTACGTGGCGCCCGGCAACGGCGGCACCGCGCTCGATCCACGCTTCGAAGAGGTGGCCATCGCGGAGCCCGCCGCACTGCGCGCCTGGGCTGCGGCCGAAAAGATCGCATTGACCGTGGTGGGCCCGGAGGCGCCGCTCGCGGCCGGCGTGGTCGACGAATTCCGCGCGCACGGCCTGCGCATCTTCGGCCCCACGAAAGCCGCGGCGCAACTGGAAAGCTCGAAGGCCTTCTCCAAGGCCTTCATGAAACGCCACAAGATCCCGACGGCCGACTACGAGAGCTTCACCGACCCGGTGGCGGCGCACGCGTACATCGACGCCAGGGGCGCGCCCATCGTGGTCAAGGCCGACGGCCTGGCCGCCGGCAAGGGCGTGGTGGTCGCGATGACCGCAGCCGAGGCGCACGAGGCGGTCGACTTCATGCTCGAGGGCAACAAGTTCGGCGTCACGCACAACGAAGGCGGTGCGCGTGTCGTGATCGAGGAATTCCTGCAAGGGGAGGAAGCCAGCTTCATCGTGCTGTGCGACGGCCGCAACGTGACGGCGCTCGCGACCAGCCAGGATCACAAGCGGCTTCAGGACGGCGATCAAGGCCCGAACACCGGTGGCATGGGTGCCTATTCGCCCGCGCCGGTGGTGACGGCCACGGTGCATGCACGTGCCATGCGGGAGATCATCCTGCCCACGATCCGTGGCATGGAGCGCGACGGCATCCTCTACACCGGCTTTCTCTACGCCGGCCTGATGATCGACCCCAAGGGGCAGCTCAAGACGCTGGAGTTCAACTGCCGGATGGGCGATCCGGAAACGCAGCCGATCATGATGCGGCTCAAGTCGGACCTGTTCGACGTGTTGTGGCACGCGACGGACGGCACGCTCGACCAGGTCGATCTGCAATGGGATCGGCGCACTGCGCTGGGCGTCGTGATGGCGGCGCACGGCTATCCGCTGTCGCCACGCAAGGGCGATCTCGTCACCGGCCTGCCGCCCGAAGCGGCGGATGCCATGGTGTTCCATGCCGGCACGGCGATGGAGGGCGGCGAGGTCCGTACCAGCGGCGGGCGCGTGTTGTGCGTGACCGTGCTGGCCGACAGCGTCAAGCAGGCGCAGCAGCGCGCCTACGAGGTGGCGGCCCGCATCCACTTCGACGGCGCGCAGTACCGCCGCGACATCGGCTTCCGGGCCTTGCCGCAACGCGATCAGGGCGCTTGATGGACGCGCTGACGCCGGAAGCGGTCGGGGCCTGGCTGCGCGGTCTGCAACAGCGCATCGTCGACGCCATCGAGCAGGCCGACGGCGGCACCGCGGTGCGCGATGTATGGCACAAGGGGCCCGACGAGCCGTTGCAGGGCAGCGGCCTCACCTGCATCCTGGAGGACGGCCAACTGTTCGAGCGCGCCGGCTGCGGCTTCTCGCAGGTGCGCGGGCCGAAGCTGCCGCCTTCGGCCACGCAACACCGCCCGGAACTGGCCGGTGCACCGTTCGAGGCCATGGGTGTGTCGCTGGTGTTCCACCCGCGCAATCCGTACGTGCCCACCGTGCACATGAACGTGCGCATGCTGGCGGCGCTGCCGGCCGGCCGCGAACCGGTTTGCTGGTTCGGCGGCGGCATGGACCTGACGCCGTACTACGGGTTCGAAGAAGACGCGCGCCATTTTCACCAGACCTGCCAAGACGTCCTGGTGCCGTTCGGCGAGGACAAGTACCCGCGCTTCAAGACCTGGTGCGACGAGTATTTCTTTCTCAAGCACCGCAACGAGCCGCGTGGCATCGGCGGCATCTTCTTCGACGATTTCTCGGAGCTGGGCCAGGCGCAGAGCTTCGCGATGCTGCAGGCGGTGGGCGACGGGTTCCTGCCGGCCTACCTGCCGATCGTCGGGCGCCGGCGCGACACGCCGTACGGCGAGCGCGAGCGCGCGTTCCAGCTCTATCGGCGTGGCCGCTATGTCGAGTTCAATCTCGTGTGGGACCGGGGGACGCACTTCGGCCTGCAATCGGGTGGGCGCACCGAGTCCATCCTGCTGTCGATGCCGCCGCTCGCGAGCTGGGCCTACCGGCGCGAGCCGGAGGCCGGTTCGCCCGAGGCCGCGCTGACCCGCGACTTCCTGGTGCCGCGCGCGTGGGTGTGAGCCTGCCGCGCATCGGCGTGTTCGGCGGCGCGTTCGACCCGCCGCACAACGCGCACGTGGCGCTGGCCCGGGCCGCGCAGACGCAACTCGAGCTGGCCGAACTGCGCGTCTTCCCGACGGGTCAGGCCTGGCACAAGGCGCGGCCGTTGAGCCGTGCGCAAGACCGTCTCGCGATGGCCGAACTGGCCTTCGCGGACCTGCCTGGCGTGGTGGTCGATCCACGCGAAACGCGTCGCGACGGCCCAACCTATACACTCGACACCCTGCGCGAACTTCGAAACGAGCGACCGGGCACGCAACTGGTGCTGCTGATCGGCGCCGACCAGGCCGCTGCTCTGCGCAGCTGGCACGGCTGGGAGGAGATCCTTTCGATTGCTATTGTTTCGATAGCGCACCGTGCAGATTCCACGGGTGCTGCGGATCGATTCGATCCCCAAAACCTCGAGCCGCTGCCCGCGGGTTCGCGCTTCGAATCACTCGACCTGCCGCTGATGGACATCAGCGCCACCGACATTCGCAGCCGGGCCGCCCGCGGGGCGGACATTTCCGCTCTGGTTCCCCCTGCCGTTGCGCGCTATATTGACCGACACCACCTCTACGCCTCCACCTGATGACCACTGAAGCCGCCGCCAAGAAAGACACCCAGAAACTCCAGCGGGCCATCATCGATGGGCTCGAAGACGTCAAGGCGCAGGACATTCAGGT